>DPLM01000191.1:4545-6600 GCA_003541985.1 Deltaproteobacteria bacterium
ACACCGTCCACCAGAATGGCCCCCATCCCAATCAGACAGTCGTCGTCAATCTTACAACCTTGTAAAATGCAGCGATGCCAGACTGTAACTCTAGCACCAACCTCTAAAGGAGAGCCTGGACCAACATGACAGATGTTCACATCTTGCACGTTTTTTTCTTCGCCAATCACGATCTGATCAGAATCTCCCCTCAGCACACTTTGAAACCAGACAGAACTCTTGGCCGCTAGCCAAACATTGCCAATGATTTGTGCACTCTCTGCAACATAAGTGCTGGCATGCAAATGTGGGTGATTCTCATCTAGCGCAGACAGAGTCATCAGGATTCCTTGATTCTACGGGCTACTCCCTTTTTTTCCAGTTGCACAAGCATTGCGCTGATTTCACCACTCTTTAGTCCAGATTCTTTTTCAAGTTCTTGCGAACTAATCCTGACAAGATCAGTTTTTCCCCTTACTGCTGCTCCACAGATTGCAGCAAATAATAGATGCTCCTTCTGACCTGGTGGACTGAACAATCCAAGGAACTGATTTGGATTGATTTCCCAGAGTTCCTGGACTTGCTGGAATTTCATAGATGGTGGTTTGAAGAGGAAGATTTAGAGATACTGTTGAGAAATCTGCTGACGCAGTGCCGGGAGTATTCTTCCAACATCCTGTGAGTTTGGATGGATTTTTTGCAGAGACTCGTAGGTTGATAAGGCCTGTGAATAATCTTGAAGACGCATTTGAATCATTCCTAGACCAGAGAGTGCACCAAAATGGCGGGGTTCTAAGGTAAGAGTTTCCTTGATGTCAGCAATTGAGCCAATCAGGTTTTCTCTGTAGTAGCGGACTGTGGCTCGCTTGTTCCAGGCTTCTGCCCAGCCAGGAGCTTTTTCAATCAATTGGGTAAATAGCAACTCAGCCTGCTCCAAATCACCATTCTGCATGGTCTCGGAAGCTGCTTGCATGGCTTGTGTAAGCTGTGAGTCCGGATGCTTTAACCAGATCGCCCAAATGTTTTGAACAATCGGACTTGCTGTGTAGGAGGTTCCTGCCTTTTCTAGCTGGCTAAAAAGTTCAGGCAATTCTGGATTATATTGGTCAGCCTGTAGATCACCCCAGCCAATAGTGAAACTTAGCAGAAACAGAATAGCGAATCTCATGAAGTCTCCCATCTCAAAAAAACAAGTTGTCCAATCAAATTAAGATTATCCTTGACCAAGCATTTCATCGACTTGCTCCTGCATCAACTCTGCACTGACTCCACCAATTTGCTTGAAACGAATCTTTCCTTGGGGATCGATAAAAAAAGTTTCTGGCACTCCGTAAATGCCATACTCTAGGGCGATGTCACCATTGGTGTTATCGAGGCCGAGAAAGTAAGTCTTATTAAACTGTCTTGCAAAAGCCTGTGCTTGCTCAGATTTATCCTGAATAGCTACACCGAGGACGCGAACCTGAGGAGGAACCGTTTCACCATAACGCTTGTGAAAAGCTTCCAGAATGTGAGCTTCTTGCTGGCATTCAACACACCAGGAAGCCCAGAAATTCAGGACTATGGGCGTACCTCGTAGGGTATTTAGTTCAACAGACTCTCCGTTCCAGAGATTGACGAGTTGAAAATTTGGAGCTTCGTGACCAATCAGTGGAGAAGGAACTTTCTTGGGGTCTGTGGTGAAACCAAAAGCGAATAGACCAATCAATCCACCTAAGGTGGCCCAGACTGTCCAGAATTTCCATGACTTCCACATACTCAGCCTTCAGCAGCGAGGTACTGTTGACGCGATGTTTCTTGGCGTGAGGTCAAACTGCGTGGTCGATAAGTTAAACAGATGCCGATACCCAGAGTGAATACGGGGAGAGCCATCCATGCCCAGCCAACAAGTGGATTGACATAGGCTTTGATTGTCACCAATTTGCTGTCAGTACCAGATTCACTGGAAAAGATCAGGTAGAGATCTTTCAGGAATTCTCTTCGTAGTGCAATTTCAGTTAGGGGCTGCGGTTGGGTTGGATAGAAGCTTTTGGCAGGCTTCATCACTTCTAGCAACTGTTTGTCCTGATTATAGAC
>DPLM01000191.1:6982-22020 GCA_003541985.1 Deltaproteobacteria bacterium
ACCAGTGAATTTCAGATAGTAGGCGTTCAGTGGAACCATTTCTTCGCGTTCCAGTGTCAGGTCACGTTCTTCGCTGAAAAATGTGCCTGCAAAGCCAAGGAACATCAGCACTACTCCCAAGTGAATCACTAATCCACCATATCGACGCTGGTTACGCTGAAAAACGTGAATTAATCCCACTAGGAGGCCAGCTTGCAGTTGCTTACTTTTCACCTGGGCAGCTTTTCCAACTTCAATCAGGATGGTGGCCGTGACGAAGATAGCGATCCAAAAAATTGTGAGTGCTTCTAAATGGAAGGGAATGACGACAGCTAGAATAGTTGTTCCGAGAGTTGCTGTAATCATCGGGTTCTGAAAGTTTCTGCGCAGGCTTTCTTTACTTGATTTCCTCCAGGCAATCACAGTCCCAATACCCATTAAGAAAAATAGAACATAGCCCATTGGTGCCATGATCGTATTGAAAAATGGTGCTTGAATAGACAACTTTGTGCCGCGAATGGCTTCGGCAAGCAGTGGAAAGGTTGTTCCCAGCAAAACGGTGAAAGCCATGCCTATGAAGATAACGTTCTGAACAAGAAAGACATTTTCACGGCAGAGGACGGCTTCCATCTTGTGTTCAGATTCCAACATTTGAATGCGTCGAAAGAGCAGTGCAAAACCTACAACCAGGATAACAGCGAGAAAGACTAGAAAGGCAGGGCCAATTTCAGATTGAGTGAAAGAATGAACCGAATTGACTACTCCTGAGCGGGTCAGAAATGTTCCGATGATTGTTAGTCCATATGTGATGATAATTAGCACAACATTCCAGATTTTGAGCATGTTGCGCTTTTCCTGAATCATCATAGAGTGTAAGAAGGCTGTACCTGTCAACCACGGCATGAAGGCAGCGTTTTCAACAGGATCCCAAGCCCAGAAACCACCCCATCCTAATTCTTCATACGCCCATTGCCCACCGAGAATCAACCCCATTGAGAGAAAATACCAAGAGACCAGAGTCCATCGGCGAGTGGTCAGTACCCACTCGTTGTCTAGTTTCCCTCGAATCATTCCGGCAATCGCGAACGCAAAAGGTACACTGAAACCGATGAAGCCCAGATACAAAGAAGGTGGATGAACCACCATGGCAATATGCTGTAACAACGGATTCAGTCCTCGTCCTTCTACAGGAATGGTTGCTTGTAGGTCTAAAGGGTTGGACCATCCGAGGAGTAAAACGAGCAGAAAGCAGAGAATCCCATTCAGAGTGGCAATTACATATGGGATAATTTCTCGATTACTGTACTGATAGCGGAAGGCAACAATCATCGCAAAGAAGCTTTGAACCAGAATCCAAAATAGGAGAGAGCCTTCCAGGCCGCCCCAGAACGCGGTCACCTTAAAGAACATGGGCATGTCGACGCTAGAGTTGCGCCAGACGTAGAAGATGCTGAAGTCGCTGACCATAAGTGCATGGATGAGCACCCCGGAGGCAATAGCAATCAGAAAGAAACTAATGATGCTGGCATTTTGCGCAGAACGAATCAGGTTCCAGTTGTTTGTTCTAACACCCAGATGGGGTACAACTGTGCCGTAAAGACAGGCAGCAAGAGCAATCATCAGGGCGATCGTGCCAAGATCGGACATCTCTAACTCCGTTGGTGTTTAGCGTGAAATTACTTCTAGTAAATTAGCTTACTGGAGAGGTTTCTACAACGTCTACAGGGTTGGCTTTGAAACAAGAGCTTTATCAGTCGATGTGTTCGAAGACCTGTACATTTCCTTGCTGGTCAAACCAAAGTACGTCATATGCATCTTTTCGGGTCGGATGTTCCATTCCTGGTGAGCCAATGGGCATCCCCGGTACAGCTAGCCCTCGGGCACCAACTGGTGTGTCAGCAAGAAAGCGAGCAATTGTCTTTTCAGGTACATGTCCTTCAATGATGAAATCTCCGATGATGGCAGTGTGGCAACTGCGCAGAGAACTGGGTAATCCCATCTGATTTTTGAGTTGCTCAATGTTGTAGGTGCCTTTGCTAGTAACCTGACGCCCCTGATCACGCAGGATATTCGCCCACTTTTCGCAGCAGCCGCATTGAGGGTGCTTGTACATCGTGATGTCTGAGGCCCAAGCAGCAGAAGCCAGTATTAGTGACAATAAGAATAGAAATTTACCTATCAGTGTTTTCATTGAAATTCCGTGGTAAGAGAATGTGGAATGAAACTTAGAATTGATCAGTGTTGTATCATTTCTTTGTGTCGATTCAGGATTTCTTTTGGCCAGAGTGATTTGAAGTAATGGATGCTAGCAACAATTTTAGCATCACTGAGCTTTTCATCAAAGCCACGCATTGGTGAATCTTCAGCAATCGAACCTTCCTGAATAATCTTGAAGATGACTGCGTCAGGGTGATGCCACGTATGACCAGTACCGTTGAGTGCCGGGGCTATGTAACCTCCTTGATCTTTCATATCCCCCATCGGGCGGTGAGGATTTGTACCAACTGCCGTTTCCCCGTGGCATACTGCGCAGTTCGTCGCGAAGACTTGTTCCCCTTTGGCAATACTCTTAATGCTGGGAGTCTGTTCCCAGATTGGCTTAGATAATAGGTACTAGTGCTCAAATAAGAATAGCCCGACGACCAGCGCGAGAAGAAGGGCAATCAGTTGCCCTCTCCTCAGATCAAACTGGGTTTCCACCATGCCACCGCTCACAACCAAAAGTTTCTGTCAAATCACATAAAATTTGGGTAGCGAGACAGCTTAAATTCGGAAGGTACTATTTCGAAGAAAGATCTGTCCGAAAATAGGCTGGATTGAGCCTGCAAAACAGGTGTTGGTTGTGGAGCAATCAGTTGGGACTAGAGCAAACTGAGGGAAAAAAATAGCGAAGGCATTTGGGTCAGGTAATGTTACTTTTCTACGAAGAAGACGGGCTTCTTGGTTGTCGTGAACGCACTGAATTCCATAAATCTTACTTTTAGCTTGCGAATGGCAGCTGAAACTGGACGGTGAGAAGATTGACAGATCTTGGGTTGTTAGAGTTGGTGAGTAACAAATTGCTGCCCGAGTTGTTGAAGAAATAAGAAGAAAACTAATTAGACAGCATAAGAAGTACCTCCGTAATCGATATTTTTTGGTCATGGATGTACTCGGTAAGAACTGTGGTAAGCGGCACACTGTTGCACGACACCTGCTAGGCTTTTTGCAATAATTTTGTTGGTACTTCCCCCCAAACCATCCTCTTGTACAATGGTCACAAATCTGATGGTTGCCTTATGCATCTGTGTATCAATCTGCTGTGTGGCTGTTGGCATGAATCGAGCCATGTACAATGTATTGTGACTGTTCAAAGCAGAAATACCAAGTCGGTTTTTTGCGACAGCGGCAGCTTTTTCATATGCTTCCAGCGCGAGATGCTGCTGAATTGCAGTCAGAGCCAGTAGGTGGTCGCGCATATTTTCCAGCATATTATTTCACACCATTTTTTCATATGATCTCAGGAGAGTAAAAATTTAATTTTGAGTTTAACAGGTTGACTTATGTGCTGCAAGAAAAGCCACTAGGAGACATTAGAAGGTTTGGTGATTACTGAGCAAGGACCTCATCCAAACCATTCCCCAGATAGTGAAGAAATTAAAAACCAAGAAGAGCAGTATAAAGGTATCTACAACAATCCTAATTATGGGAGCAATCGATTGTATAGAGAGCCACAACAAAAATGTGCTACAAAGGGTTAGATACCATGCCAAGGTCAAACACAGTTGATGCTTGGTAAGTAACCCTGTCATGTTGGTATCACTGGATGGCGAAAGGATCCATATTTCGCTTAGCAACCAGACTAGTAATAAGATGATGCTGCAGAGCTACGCAGCCCAACGCCGTCGCTTTTTGGTCCTGCTTCCAAATAGTAAGCGCTAGTAAGCCAATGAGCAGTGCCACCAAGAGAAACAGAGTGGGACTGAGTAACTCGTTCATGCTTCACCAAAAATGATGAATTAGCACTTTGGCTTCTTGTACAGTTCCTTGCTGTTGCCAAGTAAAACGAAGTCCCCATTTTGAATTTACCTGCCAACGGCCTTCCCATTCGGTACTAGGACCCAATGCACTTTCCCCCAACAATGGTTGACGATAACTGGATTGAGCTAGCATGGACCATTGATCACCCGTTTGCCAAAGTACGCCTATAGCAGGCTGTAATTGAAAGCTGGTTTCTGGCATTGAACCTGTGCGTGATTGCAGAATTGTATCGGCAAAGGTAAATCCAACGAGATCTTGTTGTAGCGCTATACTCTGTCCAATGCCCCCAACGAGTCGTATGACTTTATGTTGAGATTTATCAAGAGCTTCCTCTTGCCACTCACCGCTTGTTCGCCAAGAAACTCCTGAAACCGTACCTAATCGTGTTGGGGAGAGAGAAAGATTTTGAATCTCAAAAAATTTTAATTGATGAACCCACCAGTTTTTCTCGTTAAAGCGGACTTTTAAATCCAGAACTTGTAGTTCAGCATAGGGGAGATGCCCATGAACTGGATCCAACAGGTCATGGTAGGCCGCACGAATTCCCACTTCGATACCTCGTTCTGCACCATTTTTTTGAAATCCACCGAACTGAGTTCTTAAAGGAGGGTGTCCTTCCAAGGAGTCGGGTGTGAGTGGTTGTGGTGTCTTGACAAGTATCGGCAGCTCGCTACGTCTCAGCAGAACTTGTTGACGCAGATTCTGAAGAGATTCCGAGATTATTTCTTCTCGTGCTTTTTGGTACTGCAACAAGTCTATGAGCGTGTCAAGTACCTGAGCTTGGGCCTCTAGAGATAGTCCAGATTGTTCTAGTGCTGTTAGTTTTTCTGGTTGGCGCTGGATGTTGATTACCCAATATTGTTGAGACTCACTCAGATCTAGGGTTTTCCACTGAAGCCTGCGTTGTCGGGAAGGAACAAGGATTGATTTGCCAAGTACCGATTGCCCATCAGGAGTTTGCAGACGTTGTAATCGAAAGAAAACATCGATAGGAATGGCCCAGAACTCAGATGAAGAATAAAGATTGATCTCCTCTTCCCAAGCCATGGCAATCAGTTCTGCCATACGATAAGCACAGTTTTCCAAGAAGAAATAGTATTCAAAGTGAACATCTTGCAGCAATTCCCAAGTGTGGAAAAGTACGCGGTGTTGCTGAGTTTTGGTTAGTTTCAGTGGATATTCCCACAGGTCGCGCAACTCATTTTCTCCGTAGATATGCTGAAAATTATAGAATCTTTCGTCAGAGAAGCGACCGCTGTAGCCACCAAAGATGCCCTTCACTGCATAAACTAAAGCGTTATCATCTGGATCTGGACTAGCACCAAAATTGAGTGTTGGACTGAGTAGAGGATGTGCAAAGAGTCCCTCCTTCAAATTGATCTTGACCAACAGATGACCAAAAAAAGAAGCTGGATTGTCCAAATAAGCTGAAACGAAGACTACGCTCAGCGAATCAAGTTTGGATAGTCCTGCCCAGCGTTGAAAGCGCGGACATTTGACAAGTGGGGGCGCTGGGGAAAACTCAAGTTGTTGCTGTAACCAGTGAAAACGTGCAATGAAACGGCACTGTGCATGTTGATCAGGATTCTCACCAACTGGTTCATAAAACGCTCGCAACGTGGCGTTCAACTCAGCTTGGGGATTCTGCGCACCATTGGGATCTAGGAAAAAATTCTGACTGACGATCTCACTTTTGTTGGTCGGAGTAGTGGAACGATAGTGAAGCAGCCTCAACCAGTAGGAGTGTTGAGCAACTTTTTTGGTTGTAGCTGACTGAAGTAGAGTTTGCAGTGCCAGTTTTTCTGCAGCTAGTGGTGTCCCTAGTCCGATGAGCAGTAGTGGGTAGAATAACCACCAGAAAAGTAGATGATTCCCTTTCATTGCTTTGGGGTTGGAAGCCCTTCAGCAACTAGCCGAAAGCCAATACGAGGATCTGAAGTAAGCGCAGAAAAAACTTCCTGAAATTTACAGGAAATCTGATCTGGAGGGCTGAACCAGCTGCCTCCGCGGGTGATATATCCTTGCTCTGCTGTAGTTGGCAGCTCAGCTTTTTCACTAGTCCATTCCGCAAGATTACCCAGTAAGTCATAAAGGTTGTGGGCATTGACAGGAAAGGAGCCAACTGGAGCACTTACCGCAAAATTGTCATTGCAAGGATAAGTGGGGTGGCTCCAACCAAAACTTGCAGCTGCGACTTCATCACTCACTGAAGCCCACTGGCAAGCTTGCTCAGCAGTTTCCCACGGTTGAGTTTCTCTAGTTTCACAAGCTTGTTGCCATTCTTTTGATGTTGGTAAGCGAAAGCGATATCGACCACTGTGTTGCTGGGTTAGCCACTCACCAAATGCATGAGCTTCTTCCCAACTGACATAAGCGACCGGCTGCAATGGAGTGTCTAAAGGCTGATTCCGGTAATTCCGACTCGAATGCGACTGCCTGAACCTCTGGAATTGCCGATTCGTGATTTCATGTCTCCCCATCCAGAGAGGAGGAGGACAGAGATTCTGACCAGCTTCACAACTTGGATTGACATAAACAAAGATGATGGCTGTCAGCGGATCAATCCAAGAATTTTTGGAGTCTTCAGGAACTGCCAAGTGAGGATCGGTTTGGAAGGTCCAAACTAGCCCAGCAATCGGCAGCATGCCGAGCACGAACAAGATCAGCCAGTTCAAGGGCTTCATGCTAAATCTATCTCGGAATCCAGAATTTTTAACAAGCGCTCATGCAGATTATCAAATTTTCCGTTGCTCATGATGAGAATTACATCACCACTGGTGGCGGTGGTCTGTAAATGCTCCAAGATAGCTGAGACTTCCAACGCATGGGCTGGAATCTGGCTGTTCAGGGCGTGTACTATTGCCTTGACGTCTAATCGTTCATCTGTAGAGATTCTCTCTGCTCGATGCGGTGGTGCCAAAAGCACTTCGTCCGCCTGAGCCAAGGCGTAGACCAATTGTTCTTGGTGTATCCGTAGGACACTGGTATTGCTTCTCGGTTCAAAGACAGCACAAAGGCGTTTCCCAGGATGTTTCTGCCGGAGAGCCCGAATGGTTTCTGCAACTGCCGTAGGGTGATGAGCAAAATCATCGTAAACCCAGATGTCATTAATGGCCCCTCGCAATTCCTGACGTCGCTTCACGCCCTGAAAGCTTGAAAAGCCCTGCTGAATTTGTTCGGCACTAAGATGGTTATGCTGGGCTAGTAAAATGACAGCTGTGGCGTTACGAATGTTGTGAATACCCACCATCGGTAAGTTCCAGATTTGTTGAGACTTCTGACCACTACCTTCCAGGCGAAACTGAGAACCTGTTTCACAGATTTGAATATCCTCAATGCGGACATCACAGTCCGGTCCTAGCCCAAATGTTAACAAGGGACTGTAAATTTGTTCCAGCACAGGTTTGAGATTGTCATCATCACCGTTCGCAATCACAAATCCATTGCCTGGAACCAGACGTAGAAGCCAACGGAAGCTTTGCTGTATTTGTTCAAGGGACGCAAAAATATCAGCATGATCAAATTCTAAGTTGTTTAGTATCAACTGATCAGGCAGGTAGTGGAAAAATTTGGAGCGTTTATCAAAAAAAGCTGTGTCGTATTCATCTCCTTCGGTGATAAAGAAGTTTCCGCTACCATCAGCACAACTAGTCTTCAAATTCTCAGCAATGCCACCAATCAGAAATCCTGGATTCATACCAGCGTTGGCAAAGGTCCAAGCGAGTAATGAAGTTGTGGTGGTTTTGCCATGTGTGCCAGTGACAACCAAAGAAGTTCGACCACGAATGAAAAATTCCTTCAGCAACTCTGCCATTGAAATATAAGGGATACTTTGGGCCAGGGCCGCTTCAACCTCTGGATTACCTCGCGAGAGCACATTGCCCAACACGACTAAGTCTGGTCGTGGTTCCAGATGCATTAGAGAAAAGCCTTCACGAACTAGAATATTATGCTCTCTCAAGAGATCACTCATCGGTGGGTAAACATTCTGGTCTGAGCCAGTAATATGGTATCCACGTTTTTGGAGTAGCACCGCGAGAGAACCCATGGCAGTGCCACAAATTCCACTGAAGTGAATGTGGTTGAGAGAGGTTTGCTTGTGGATCATGAGTGAGTTACAAACAGGGCAATGAGATGAAATGTTGATCTTAATTGGTCCCAGGTCATTTTATGGAAACAAAGGTGCGCTGGAACATTTGAAAGATAATGTGCGGTTCGCTGAAGAGCAAGTTGGTCAATCTGTATATCGTGCAATTTTCTTTCAAAGATACCAAATATTTTCTTTAATTTCCGGGAGGAGTACAGGCTAGTAGTGCTAAGATGAATAATCACCCACGTGTCAGAAATACCGAATGTAATTGGCCGATATATTATACCCCTTGCAATAAATTCAGGGGAACTGGAAGTGCAAAATCAGATGGTTTTTGGAGAAAGTAATGAATTTTGCCGTAGTCCAAGATTTGGACTCAAAGCAGAGAAACTGGCTGGCAGAAGTAATGGTCGGTATCATCACGATTGATGGTAAAGTAGATGATACAGAGTTACCCTATCTGCAGAAGGCAATGGAGTTGGCTGAGAGCCGAGAACTCAAAGAGAAATTGCTGTCGGTGGCTAGATTAGAAAAGAAAGTTCGAGTCCATTCAATTCAGTTGGATGGAGAATTGGCGTTTGAGATGCTGAAGTTACTGGCTGGAATCATGATTGTAGATGGTCGTCTACTTCCCAGTGAAATAAATTTCTTTTATGAGGTCGGCCATCGACTTGGCTTACCAGATAAAGCTCTTGAGAAACTCTGGAAAACCGCACGGCGTGAGATGGAAGATCGTTGTCCTCGAGCCGTTGCAAGGCTGGGTGAGGAAGCACGGGTTATTGCTCTCCAGCAGATCAACTTGGAACGAGCAACGTTTCGCTATCATCGCCCTGTGGTCAAGGGTGCACACGGCTCATTGAGCCTGCAGCAGTTCCCAGATGCAGATCCAGATATTGAAAAGGATTGGTATTCGTCTCTAAGTGGTCGGGTGATTAGTACACATCAGCATGTGAAGGATTCCAAAAGCTTTCTACTACGGTTTGAATTTACCCAGACACTGCGAGATGATCATGGATTGCTACAGCTACTCGGAATTTCAAACAGGGAGAAAGGAAAGTGAGGTCGGCTCCCGGGTAAATCCCGAAAGCCATTTTTCGATGACTCAGTGACCGTGCCAAGATTTGCACAGATGCTTGTCTGAAATGGGTAGCAGTGGCACCTGTTCCAAGAAGGCGACGTAGCAGAGAAAAAACGCTCCACCAAAACCTAGTGTGATCAGTAACTCGTGGAATCCGAGCAGTATGTGGTAGTGCCCGAAATGTTGTAATGAAGGAACGACCATCATGTAAATAGCTAACCATTGCCCAATCGCAACGTAGATTCCCATGAACCTGATATAATTGGGGGTACGACACAAAGTTCTAGGCATTAGTCCTAGGAAAACAGACACAAATAGCCATAAGAACAGAATCAAAAATAGAGTTGACCAAGGCTCTGTTTTTGACCGAATTACCAAGTATGGTGTTTCCTCCGGAAGATCTGCATACCAAATCACAATGTACTGTGAAAAGGCCATGTATGTCCAAAGTAGTGAGAACGCGAAGACCAGCTTTGTTAGATCATGCAGTCTGTTGATGGTAATGTATTCTGCAAGGACTTTGGAGTGTTTGCGTAATGTCACAGCTATTGCGATGAGAATACCCATCGTTGCTTGTAGGTTCCCAATTAAGAAGAATACACCAAAAAGCGTACTGAACCATTCTTGATCCAGCGTCATCACAAAATCCCACACCAAAAACGAGCCGCCAATTGCATAAATTAGAGCCAGTGCAGGTGCAATGCGTGCAGATAGTTGATTCAGCCGAGTGACTTCATCTTCCTGGTCTCCATATCCGTCCAACAATTTATCAGCTAGTGCTCCACCCCAGCGAGAGCCCATGATCCGTCGAGCAAGCCCCAAATCTGGCTTCACAGATGTCACAACAAACCAGTAGGAAATACCATAGAGCAGCAAGAGCCAGAAAATATTGCGAATAACGAAGAATTCGATATTCAGATAACCAGCCTTGACAGCTACCCCGTGATGCATGAACGGAGTATGCGTCCACTCATAAAGGACAGTACTGCCAAAAAACACCAGAATAAACATGGCGAATGCAACAGGTAGGAAGGCGGCACAGGCCTCTGCAAGGCGTTTGAAGGGACGACCCCACTTAGCATCGGTGATCTGCCAAATCACCGAAAGAATCACACCAGCTTGTGCAATGCCTCCCCAAAACATCACGTTGATCAGCAGGGTTTGCCAGGTTCTTGTGATTCCTTCTTCATTACCGGTTGCTAAGCCAATCACGAACATGCCCGCACCAAGCAGTGTAAAGGCCCAGAGTACCGTTTTCAAACTCTTAGGTAGTTCAATCTGGGAGTGTTCGATGATCTCTTTCATTGTACAACCTCTTGACTGAAAGCTTCATCGCTCATCATATAGTTGACCATATCCCAACGATCCTGCACAGAAGTCTGAGCTCCGAAGGCGGGCATGTAGCCGCGAGGCTCTTGGAAGAAACTGCCGTACTTAATCTTGTTATAGAGGTGTGGTCCCCAGGTTGGGATTTTTACCATTTCGTTGATTGCTGGTGCAGGAACTCCCTTCATTACAACCACTGTTTTAGCCAAACCGTCTGTACCATGACAGGCAGCACAGTAAGTATTGTAGAGCACTTGGCCCCTAGCAATCGAATCCGGCGTGGCCTCAGTAGGATTACGGGGATGAAATTCTCGGGGATGCCCAGCTTGTCCAGCACCATCTCCTGCGATAGCGGGAATAAAGGGGTCGTAAATCCGTTGAATCTTGTTCAGAGAAACTTTGACAGGGACCGAATCTTTTGGAAACTTTTCGTAGCTTCCCTCTTCCATAGGCTTCAAATTTTTCCCGTCGTACATATCTCGATAGTAAGGATAGTCTTTTCCATCAAACCAGGGTTTATCGTCGTTGGTAATTCCATAACCGGTATCCTTCGGATCGAAATAGGGATAGTTATCAACAGCCAAGACTACTCCACCTAGAGCCATCATCACAAAGGTTGTAGTAATGATGCATACCTTAGCCTTTCTCGACATATACCTCCTCAGCCTGATACCTTTTCAATAGTTCTTCGTAAATTTCGCATTGTGAAGCCTCACAGCGCACAACAATGCCGAAGCGATCTCGCTGAAAACGTAAGTATTCTCGTGCTGCCTTGGGAATCGGATTTTTTAGAGAGTCGATGATGATCAGAATTGTCAACCCGAGCAGTGTGAAAATTGCGGCATGGAGAATCGTCATCTCAAACCCTACGATAGTGAAAGGCGTAATTGCTACAATAGGTTTTCCTCCTACAGGAAGTACCCAATCTGAAGCGGTCCAGGCTGTCAAGCTGTAACCAATTGTACAACCTATTGCTCCAAAAAACAGTGAGATAAAAGGTAGAGGACTTTGAGGCTCACCTAGTGCGTGGTCTATTTCGTGTCGAGGACAGGGCGAAAGTACGGTTGGCACAACACCTTTTCTCCTTAATTCTTCAACGGCTTCTGTAGTGTCGTCAAGGTACTCAAAAGTCCCCCAGACTCCTGAGAACTTAGTGCTCATGATTTCCCTTTCTCATTGGAGGCTCAGCGGCCTCTTTCAATTCCATGATTGCCATGGGCGGTAAAGCTTTCATAAACAGAGCAAAGAGTGTGAAGAAGAAGCCAAAACTTCCAATAGTGATACCGACTTCTACCAGAGTTGGCCAATACTCTCCCCAGTTGTATGGGTGAAAATCGCGCTGCAGGGAGCTACCAACAATGTTGAATCGCTCGAACCACATGCCTACGTTGATAAGACCACAAATGATCCAAACAGATACTAAATTATAACGAATTTTCTTTCGCCAGAGCGGGATTGGTGCAATCACGTTGCAGAAAACCATCAAATAAAATGCAAGTAGTGGGAATGAGACGGGTTGATCACCTGTAAGTGACCATGTGGCCATGTGGCCAAATGGTCGGAAGTAGAAGACGGCACGCTCATAGGGGCTTCCGCTATACCAAGCAATGAAAAATTCAGTCGCATAAGCGTAGCTTACGATGACAGAAGTGAATAGTATGACTTGGCAAACTTTGTCAACTACATGGTTACTTATGTAGTCTTCAAGGCGGAATACAATCCGTACTGGAATCAGCACAGACATCACCATTGCCATTCCAGAGAAAATTGCTCCTGCAACGAAGTAGGGCGCAAAGATTGTGGTGTGCCATCCTGGAATGGAAGCCATCGCAAAGTCCCAAGACACGATGGAGTGAACTGAGAAAACCAAGGGTGTCGCCAGTCCTGCAAAAATTAAGTAGCCTCGCATGAAGTGGATCCACTGGTGGTTTGTACCACGCCAACTCATCGCGAAGATTGCATAGATCTTAGCTTGTAGAATTTTACCTCGAATTCTCGCCTCATCTCGCAAAATTGCCATATCTGGAACAAGCCCTAGCAAAAAGAACATTATGGAAACAGACATGTAGGTTGTAACTGCGAAAACGTCCCAGGCCAAAGGAGATTTGAAGTTTACCCAAAGGTAGCGCTCGTTTGGATAGGGAATCAGCCAGTAGGCCAGCCAAGGACGACCAGTATGGAGCAGTGGGAACAGTCCTGCTGTCATTACGGCGAAGACAGTCATTGCTTCTGCGCTGCGATAAATTGCTGTTCTCCAAGGGGCGCGTGTCAGATAGAAGACAGCTGAGATTAGCGTCCCAGCATGACCAATCCCGACCCAGAAGACAAAATCAGTTATGTAGAAGCCCCAGGCGATAGGATGGCTAATCCCACTGTTGCCGATACCAACATCGACCTGGATCGCCAGGCTAACTGCACCTAGGAGCAGGGCAGAGAGAAAACCAAGTACGAGTAGAAAGTAGGAGGGATGTGGCTTTTCCAGCATCTCCAGCATGTCATCATTGATTTGGCCGTAGCTGAAAGTCGTAGCCCGAATACCGGGATGCCCTCTGTGTTCGTCGATTTCCTCTCGGAAAGGAAGACTACGTGAGCTGTCTTCTACGGTTTCTAGAATTGTTGTAGAGGCCATTTAGTATCTCCTTTCTCATCAATGGTCTTGTCTTGTGTGTCAGTGAGCTGAGCCGTGCTCATTGCCGTAGAGACCTGCAACTTCTTGGTGATTTACTTTGCGCAAGTAGGTTACTGCGGGCTTGTAGTTCATTTCGGGGAATATTTCGTACTGGCGATCACGATTCTCTTTATCAGGGTCAGCGAGTACATCAGGTTTTCGCTTAGCAAGCTGTGAGACCTTACTTTCAGGATCAGCAAGATTACCGAAAACGATAGCTTTATTCGCACAAGTTTGCTGGCAGGCAGTTACCACTTCGCCATCTTGTACATCTCGACCCAGATCGCGTGCTGCATACTTGGCTTCTGTCAGCCGATGTACGCAGAAGTTGCACTTTTCCATGACACCAACAGCTCTGGTGGTGATTCCAGAATTTAACTGCTGGTCCAGCGGAGCAGGGAACTCATAGTCAAACCAGTTGTAGCGTCGAGCTTTATATATGCAGTTGTTTGAGCAGTAGCGCGTTCCAACACAACGGTTGTAAATCATTGCGTTGAGTCCCTCTGGATTGTGGTAGGTCGCATAGACCGGACAGACGGGTTCACAACCAGCGTTGCTGCACTGTTGACACATAATGGGTGCAAAGCGGGTTTCAGTTTCGTCCTGATAGCCCTCCAGATAGCGTTCCATGCGTAGCCATGACATTTCTCGACCTACGGCAGCACGTTCTTTGCCGACAACTGGGATGTTGTTTTCAGCATAGCAGGCAACAACGCAGGCACTGCATCCGTTGCAGCGATCCAAATCTATTACCATTCCCCAGCGGTAGGGCTTGTAGTACCCTGCGGTTTCAGAGCGGTCTGGGTAGAATTCAACAATTTCTTTCGGGCGATGATGTCCCCCACCGTGTCCTTTTTTTTCACTAGTCAGAGCAGCTACCGTAGTAGCTGCAGCGATGTCACGACCCAACTGGCGTGGGTTCCCATCTAGGTTGACAGTGTATGATTTGATAGTGGTGGGAATGACATTTACTTTCGTACTTATCAGAGCTAGATTCCCAGTATGCGCATCAGTTTTTGCTGGAATTAAATCCAGTACGTTTACACCGAATCCATCAGCTACAATGCCGCTGGCTGTATGCCCCTGGCCTATTGGTATTGCCACGGCATCTCTATGAATCGTGTAGCTCAAGTAAACTGTGGCCTGCAGGCTACCTTGGGAGTTGCTTAGTTCCACAACGCTTCGCTCTGCTATCCCAAGCTTTTTTGCAGTGTCTGGATGAATTTCTACCCAAGAATCCCAAACAATTTGACTAATTGGGTGTGGTGTCTCTTGTAGCCAGGGTTTGTTTGCCCCTCTTCCATCAAGGTGGAAGATTGAAGGCGCAGGAATTAGTGCTAAACCACTTCCTCCAAGTAACGGGGTTTGGAACGCAACACTATCGACCTTATTTTGTAGGTTGACTGCATTGCTCCAACGCGGTGCCTCAAAAATCCCCCCGTTCTCGAGAGTCTCGATCCAAAAGTTCTCAAACGGACCAAAGTAACGATTTTGATGCACTTGAGCCCAAAGTTCATAGATGTAGTCACGGTAGTTGTTTATTTCGGTAAAAGCCTGCGGATTGATCTGCTTAGCCACGGCGATTAGCACATCTTCACGTGCTCTTGCATCAAACATGTTAACAGGAGCCATGACAGGTTGCTGGATACTAAAAATACCTGGACGTGGATTGGCGTCTCCCCAGCTTTCGTAAGCAGTGAGAGCTGGAAGTACTAAGTCTGCCCGCTGATTTGTCTCGTTTTTTCCTGCTGAAATGGCGATGACCTTAGCTTTCTTCATTGCCTGATCGAACCCAAGACTCTTGGGTAGTGTGTGAATCGGATTTGAATCATCAACAATTAGCAGCTTAATCTTGCCAGCGTTGAGATCAGACAGTA
>DPLM01000191.1:22409-32075 GCA_003541985.1 Deltaproteobacteria bacterium
AATCTGAGAGTTTTGCCAAGATTATTGGCTACTGCGTTCAGTGTAAACACAGCGACTTGTGTGGCTGTTGCCTGCTCACTGCTATTCCAGGTGCCACCAGCTATCGCCAAGGAGGAATTCTGGTGAAATTCTTCGGCGAGAGATCTGATTTTGTCCACTGAGATGCCCGTATCACCTGCAACAAGTTCGGGTGAATAGGGAGACAGGTAATCATCTAAGAAGTCATAGCGAGGATCCCGCTGATGAATGAAATATGCCATGGCCAGAGCAATCATTGCTTCTGTGCCAGAGTTTGCAGGTAACCACTCGTCAGCTCTTGCTCCGCTTAGTGATTGATGAGGACCGATGTGAATACAACGATTTTTTTTTCCGTCACTATAGGCGTGCATATCGGCAAAGCGCCGTCCATTCTGGACAGGATGTCCCCAGGTTTCGATGAAATCAGCGCCGAAATTGACTAGTAATTCAGCGTTTTCAAAAGCATAGTCTGGAAGATCACTTCTTCCGAAAGCAATTTCACAGGCACGTTGCTCCGCTGCTCGACTGATCAGACTGAAAGCAATTCGCTTTCCCCCGCCAACTTCATTCAACCAGTTATCAACAAAAGCTCCTTCGCTACCAACTGTAGGTCTACCTAAGTAAACAATCTGACCTGCAGATTGCTGCAACAGACTGACAAACTCACTCTGCGCGTCTTCCCATGAGATCACTTCACCTCCAGAACGGGGCTGAGCATGTCTCTCTGGATTATATAGAGTCTGAAGAGAAGCCTGACCGAGAGCACAAAGTGCTCCTTGGTTTAGTGGATGATTAGGGTTGCCCTCTGCTTTCTGAGCGCGATACTCGCGAGCGGTAATCATCATCCCACACGCACCGGAGTCGCATTCGCGACAGGTTGTCATGTACTGGTAGCCAGTGTTAGGCATGTATTCGAATTCGACTGGAGGAACTAGGGCTGGAATAATTTTTTCTGGCTTCTGCTCGCAGCCGGCTGCTACAGCGGTTGTGCCGCCTACTGCCATGAACTTGAAGAGATTACGTCGACTGAGGCCTTTTTTCATTTACTAACTCCAATAGATCAGATCAATAGTGGCAGGTATAGCAATCAAGCATGTTGGGGTTATGATATTTTCGCTTATTGACCAGATATGCTTGGGCCTCTCTATGGGCATCGTTCTCTTTGGCATTGTTCCATCCTGCCATTGTGCTCATAGCTCGCTTGCGCTCTATAACTCCTTCCACTTGCAAGTGGCACTGCATGCACCACCCCATTCCACCAAAGTTTTGATCTACAACATAGGCTACTTCCATTTCTTGAACACTACCATGACATGATTGACAGCGTTGGTCACCACCATTGCGGAACAGCATTACTCGGCAGGATAATGAGCGGGGATCTATATCTAAATCACAACCGTTCCCCGCACCTTCTATAAAGCGACTAGCGTCTGCGTTGATGTGTTGCTTGTGAGGAAAGCGTACAAAATCTGGAATGTCATGGAGCTTGATCCAAGGGATAGATTTTTCTTGCGCCCACAAATCCCTCATCTTGTCAACTTCTGGATGATCTGCCTGCACCAACTCTTGTCCATGTGGTCCGTGACAGCCGACGCATGTGCTCACAGGGGGGATTCCAGAAGAGTGTGATCGGCGTGCATATAGATGACAATATTGGCACGCAATACCGTTCTGGCCAACATGTAGCTTATGGCTGAAGGCTATTGGCTGTTCTTTTGGTTCATTAGAGATTGGGAAAATTGCAAAAGAATTCAGCGGAGAAAGCAGGAAAATCAGAACTCCCATCACGATGGCCTGAATAGGTGGTCGTAATGAGGTCGAGTAGGACCGCATGATACTCCATTATCGATTAAAAAGGGGGAGAGAGATGGAATGCTACTCTATTCAGAAAAAATCAATTTCTGTGTGTGAGATTATTACAATGAAAAAACATTTTTGTTGCTTAATCGCAAGACCTTAGTTTGATCTTTTTCAGGTTTGGGTATGGGCCAGGTTCGCTGTCCCTATAGAATACCAGAATGTTCGAATTTTTTTGGCGAGTCGTCACTTGTAGGGCAGAGAGAAGAGAGAGCCAAGACGGATCCAAAAGTTAGCGGGAAAACGAGAAGTGTGATAAATTTCGCCACGGGTTAATTGGTTGCTTATTCGCGTGAATTTCGTAGTGTAAATGTGAGCCTGTGCTGCGTCCTGTGTTGCCAGTGTAGCCAAGCAGTTCTCCGCGCTGAATGAATCGGTTTGTCTGTACTGCGAGGCGGGAAAGGTGGCCGTAGCGCGTCACATAGTCAGTTGGTTTGAAATTTTTTGTTGAAATGCCACGCCCGTGTTCGAGCTCTACTAGCAATCCGTATCCAGTCGCTGGTCCAGCTTTTCGGACAATTCCGTCAGCTGGAGCATAGATTGGAGTCCCAGCTGGTCCTGAAAAATCTATGCCGCTGTGGAAAGCTGGTAGATTAGTGAATGGGTCGCGTCTTCTACCGTAATGCGAGCTCACTGATGCATCCTTAACCGGTGCAATTGTGGGAGTGCTCCGCCAGAGAATTTCATCACCACGAATCTGTTCGTAAAGACGCTGTAAGTAATTATGAGTCGAATGATAGGAACTTAACTCTTGTTCTAGAATCACTCGTGGATCCAGAGGCTCTGCACTTAATTGCCGCTCTTCTACGGGGAGTAAGGATTCCTCAAGAAAAGGACCACCTTTGCCTCCCTCGTTGTCAACAGGAGTGGCAGGAACTTCTGCCAACAAACGAATACCTGTGATTTCTTGAATTTTTTCTGCAAATTGCCGCACCTCTTGTTCACGGGCCTGCATCAATACAGCGTATTCAGCTAATTCCTGCTCTGCAGCATTCAGACTTTGCTTCAAGTCCCAAATTTCTTCTTGGACCAATTCTGAACTGACTGGAACAGTTAGATCCGCTCTCTGTGACAGCGTCAGATGGTGAAAGTCTTTGCTGATCATGTTCAGCCAATTAAGAGGGTCTGCTTCAAGGGCTTTGGTGTCCAGCAAAACTGCTCTGCATTGATAAGATCCCTGCTGACAAGCTAGGGAGTGGATCTGTCGGATGTGGTATAAAAGATTTTGCTGAGTGGCACTTTTCTTCTGGGAGTGAGTTTCCAAAGTTGCCAGTTGGTCACGCAGTTCCCGAACCCGATTTTCCAAAACTTCAACGCGCTCAGCCTGGCTGGCTGCAATCTCCATTCTTTCATGAATGTGAATCTGTTGTGATTGGCGTTGAGCGTTCCATTGTTGCTGTTCGTGCAACTGAACACTTTGCCAAATAAGCATCCCACTTAGAGATAGGAATAAGGCTGATGCAAGCAGGACCGCAGTGATCAGTGATACAGGACGCAAGGGGAAGTGTGTGATGCCCGTTCCATTGTGCCGAAGCAGCAGGATCGATAAGTGCGGCATTCGAAAACTCAAAAATAAAGGTAGTTGCTCGAATAATCAGTGTTGGACTTTTGGTCTTTTCACCAGATCGTACAGTCTAGCACCGATGAATATTTCAAGTAATTCAGGATCAATATGATTGTCTTTGGCTTCAAAGCCCAAAATTTTTAGTGCCCGTTCAGCAGGCATTGCTCTCTTGTAGGGGCGATCCCAAGCCGTCAGCGCATCGTAGATATCAGCGATGGTCATCATCTTCGATTGTAGTGGGATTTCATCACCAGACAGTTGGCGCGGGTAGCCTTTGCCGTTCATTTTTTCGTGATGTGCATAGGCAATGTCTGGAACATCTTCTAGGTGCTCTGACCAAGGAATGATTTTTAGAAAATTGTAAGAGTGCGTGACGTGTGACTCGATTTCATCACGATCACGTTGGTTCAAGGATCCTTTTGGTACAGAAAGTGAGGCGGTTTCGTCTACTGAAAGATACGAAACGGGCAAGCCGGTCGAAGGATGTGGGAAGGTTTGTGCTGCGATGACTTGCAACTGATCAAATCCTCCCTGGTCCAGAACAGTTGGTTCGTTGCATCGAATGATGAACTTTAGCTGATCATCTACTTGCAAGAGTCGTTCATTCATCTCTTTTTGAGCCAACTCTACTTGTTGAAGTGAGTTCTCTTGAAATTCTTCTAGCAAGTAATTCAGTTGCTTACGGGTATATTGAAGTTCGATTGCCATCCTGATCAAACGGAAACGATCCATCACTGCTTGCTGTTCTTCTGGATAAAGCTTCTTAGACTTGACCAGCACTTTTTCACGTACGCCAATTTTGCCGAAATCGTGAAGGAGAGATGCATAGCGAATCGTGTTGAATTGATCTGGGTTGTAGCTGATATTAGCAAGACGTCCCTCGGACAGTGAGCTCACTGTCTCTGCTAAAGCCACCGTGAGCGTGGCAACTCGGCTGGAGTGTCCTGAAGTCGTTGGGTCTCTAGATTCAATGGCCTTCACGCTCGCATTGATGAAACCATCGAATAGAATTTGGATAGACTCCAGTAAGGAGGCATTTCTGACCGCAACCGTTGCCTGAGATGCCAGAGATTCCATTAAGCGCATGTGGTAATCACTGAACGGAATAACTATTTGGTCAACATCTTCTTCAGTATCTAAAACAGCATCTCCATCGAACTTGCAATTGATGAGTTGGATTACACCAAGAACTTCACCACGCTCATTGCACATCGGGACAGCGAGCATTGAGCGAGTCTTATAGTTCTGCTGCTCATCGAAGTCACGACCACCCCAGACCAGATTAGAATCATGTAATTCGTACACATCACGGATCCGAATCGGCTGACTGGTGCGTGCCACATAAGCATTGACCGTGCTGGAGTCGAGAGGAAGAACTCTCTCCTGCAGTTGGGATGTGTCTCGGGAAAGGTTGAGTGCGCTGTGGAAGCGCATTTGTTTGTTAGCGAGGTAGTTGCTCTGTTCGTGAGGGGTGTCAGGAATCTGTTCGATAAGGTAGACGCTGCACCCATCTGCATTGGTAAGTTTCATTGCTTTCGCAGCGATCATGCGCAGTAGCTTATTCAGATCCTTTTCATTGGATAGAGCGATCCCCAGTTCGTTTAATTCGGAGAGAATCTCATCCGATTTGCTTACATTTGAATGTGTTCGAGTTCTATCATGTAGGCGGCTGAAAAACTGGCGCAGCAGAAAATTCCAACGCGTAGGTGTCAGATGAGCTAGGGGATACCATTCGATCGCAGGATGTTCTGGAGGTTCGGCTACCAAGGCTGATCCTTCCTCCAAAACAACAATTCCTCCACCAGACTGAAGATAAAGAGCCAGATGGGATTGCCACTGGAAAAGATTACGGCTACTAATAGCAATCAGACAGGTTGTTCCCTCAGTTGTGTGAGGTAGCTCTTCCAGCGATGCGTAGGCAACGGAGGATACTCGTTGCAATGGATCTGCAAGGAATTCCTGATGAAGTTTGTCTATGTCCTGTGGGTAGAATAGTCGGGAGTCAGCCATGATCTACAGATCTATGAAATCAGAATGATTCTAAAACTTTTTATCAAGACGAGAAGATTCTCACAATCAGACGGGTGCTGCAAGCGGAACATGCAGAGGTTGGCGCATCAATCCAAGTCTTGCCGTTAGTTGATCTAAATGCCCCACAGGAAGCCAGAGACGTTGAACGTGATCTTGTCGCATTAGCCAGCGGATGAACTGTGAATCTGGTGGCAAATCTTCAGTCAATTTTTGTTGTTGTTTTTCTAAAAAATTGGCCAAAAGTATGGCTTGCCGTTGACACAGTGTTTCTTCAAAAAGTCCTATCAAGCCCATCAGTTCATATTCAAAATGTTGGAATAATATTTTCGATTTTTCGAGTACTTGAAGGTTATGTTGCTGTAATTTTCGAGTTTGATGCTGAAAAACAGGATACCAACTGTGGACTAAGTAATCATTCCATTCGGTGAGAGTCTGAATGGTCTGCATTGCTTTCTGCAAAGGGTTAGTCAGACTGAAGCGCGAGGTGTTACCGACTTGTTGCTGCAGTAAATTAATTCTGAGTTCACAGAGTAACAGCGCTTGGAGGTAGTCGCGCAGGCTCTGCCGATTCTCCTTAAAAAGTTTGTAGGTAGCGGTTGTGACGAACGGAGTATCAGGCCAGCCTTGCAAGCATTCAAGTAGCAGATCTGAAGTCCAGCTTGAAATATTACCACTTTTTAGCGTTTGCCAAGTGATATTTTGTGGAAGTGCTCGGCTTACTTTACTGTCAGGTTTTGAATCGTTGTCAAGAATCATATCCCACCAGCCAACACCAAGCTCATGAGCTAGTTTATCAGCAGTGTCCTTACCACGCAGAATGATCCAGCAATTTTCTCGATGAACGTTTTGTGTGTTGAGCAGTTCTCCAAGGTGATTGGAAATCGTGGTGACAGTAGTTGCATCCAGCATCAGCAAATTCCCACCTAAATTTAGGTACTGAAGCAAAGCTTCTTTGGAAGATTTCCAGCGGTAGGTTGAAAGTATTAAACCTAGGCGGAGACTTGGGAAGCTACCTTCTTCAATCAACCAATCGCTGTGATAACCCAGTCTTTGCTGTGTTGCCTGTAGCTTCTGCAGGGTTTGTCTATTCCGTTCCTCTTCAGCTACTGCGAACATCTGACTTTTTCAGAATGGTACGTCATCTTCAACATAAGGAGCATTGTTTCCTTGGTTGAAGTCATTATTTGAGGTGTTGGGTGGGGCTGAATTGCGACGGTTGTCCGAAGGTCCTCCACTGGAATATTCATTACCGTAAACAGCAGGCCCATCGTTAGCGCTTCCTCCACTCCGTTCTGTCCCTTCTCGAGAGTCTAAGAAGCGCACTTGATTAGCAACAATCTCTGTTCGATATTTTTTTTGACCCTGCTGATCATCCCAACTGCGCGTCTGCAATTTGCCCTCAATATACACCATTGAACCTTTTTTCAGATAAGATTGTGCCTGATCAGCCAGGCGATCCCAGGCCACGATATCATGCCATTCAGTTTTTTCCTGTCTTTGCCCCTGTTTGTCTCTCCAGTATTCAGAAGTTGCGATAGAAAATGAGGCTACAGCGTTGCCAGACTGAGTATATCGGATCTCTGGGTCACGACCCAGCCTGCCGATCAACATAACTTTATTGAGCATACGTTCTCCTTATTTAGCGTTTTGATAGCAATCCCAAAGCTAGTCTGAGCTTGGTTTCAAAGCCTTCTGTTTCTGGAGGCAGGCTTGCTAGCACGGTCAGAATCTCTTTTTCTGCAAAACCCATGTTTTTTAGAGCAGACTGTAGAGAGGCTGTTTCACCCGATGGTATGGCGGGCGTTGTTGCCTTGCCAGTGATCAAGGCAGATTCCAGTCCTTGGATGGGTGATTTGCTGAAGCTGTCTTTCAACTCCAGGCAAAGCCGAGCGGCAGTTTTTTTTCCTATGCCTGGGACTTGACTGAGAGTGTTGACGTCTTCACGCAGGATGGCCTGAGCAAGGTTTCGTGGCTCAAGTACAGAAACAATGGTCAGCGCTAGTTTTGGGCCAACTCCAGATGCCTTGAGGAGACGTTCGAACAATTGTCTTTCAGCTGTTGTCTCGAACCCATACAAGCTGATTTCATCCTCACGCACACTAGTGTGAATGTGCAAGCTGAGTACTTCACCTACAGTGCGTCTATTACTGAGCCCTTGGGGTACCTGCACGAGGTATCCCACTCCACCACTAGTTTGTAGAACCAAGCGCTGTTCTTCTACCAGCGATACATCCCCAATTAGATAAGCGATCATTGTATGGTTAAGAGTCTGGTGCGTTCCCCGAACAGAGTGGTGCCCAGTCGAACCATTGTTGCGCCTTCTGCAATGGCGATTTGGTAGTCGGATGACATACCCATCGAAAGTTCTGTGAAAGCAGTCAGAGCGAGTTCCTCGCGGAGCTTTTCAAGCCAAGTACGAAGTTGTGAGAAGGTTCTACGGATTGTGTTTGCGTCATCTGTTGCCGCAGCCATCGTCATCAAACCTCTACAGTACAGCCACTGACAATTTTGCGTTTTCTCTAATAACCTGCACAAATTGTCGTAGTCACTGATTCCACTTTTGCTATTTTCCTGCGATAGATTGGCCTGCAATAGGATTTGCATGGGTTGGCCTTGCAGAGCACACTGCTTTTCAAGTAATTCCAATAACTCTTGAGAATCAACAGAATGAATCCAGTCGAAGCGCCCAGGGCAGAAGCGAGCCTTGTTTTTTTGCAAATGCCCGATCAAGTGCCATTCGATACCTGGGTTCTGTAGTCTTTCAATTTTTTCTGAAGCTTCCTGAACCCGATTTTCGCCGAAGCGCAACTGTCCAGCCTGGAAAGCTTCTGCGATTAGTTCACTAGGATGAGTCTTTGAGACGGCAATCAACTTGATTTCTTCCGGAGAGCGCCCAGCCTGTATTGCCAATTCAGCTAGTTCAGCACTCAATTCGGTTAGGCGCTCTTTCAGACTCATTGATTCGTACTGCCCTGCAGCTTTTCATCCCATAGTCCAACTTTTTTGTTCCGCGCCATTGCTTCGGCAGCCAAGAATTGCGGTTCATCAGGATTGACTCCTTCTGTCAGCAAATAGAAGGACCAGCCGTTTTGCACTATCCAGAGATTAACGTTTGTGTCACCAGACAACACGATGCCGTTGAGCCGATAAAGCTCTTCTTGCAACTCATATTCTACTCTAACAGATCGACCGCTGAAAGACTTGCCCAACTCAAAAGCTACTTTTTTCTGGAACCATTTGTTGTATTCTTTGCCTCGGTTAATCGATAGTTTGGGAGATACATACTGTAGATAGACTCGAATTTCCTGTCGACTTAGGTTGAGACTACTTTTCGAGAGTTGATAAGTCCATTTTCGGAACTCACCACGATCGTCGATTCTTAGCCAAATGCTCTCAGAATCTGCTACACGAGATACGATACCATTAACTATCTGACGCTGTGGGGCGTTCGTTTTTACACTGGTCGTCTTATTCTTAGCTCCTTCGAATAGTTTGCTACGGATACGCTCTGTATCAAGTAGAGAAGACTGTGCAAATGGTAGTGCTGGAAGCCAACAAGTCAGAAACAGGAGCAAAATGAGGTGCTTCATCGGATTTCTGGTGAAAATGGTTGTATGATTCGAATCCTGACGATCAGGAATTAGACTGCAAAAAAGTTGCATCTCTACAGGAGTCTTCGTAAATTGAGCTTCTTGTTCTGTTCTGTCAACCACAACCATTTCCTACATGTATCACGGTCACAGCCGGTTACTTTGCCTATGGTTGGTCTGGCTGTTTTTTTGGGGATATACTTGTTCCCTACAGGCCCAGCCAACTGATCTGCGTGTCGAGGCCCGCTCTTACATATTTGATCCTGAAACAGAAATCTATCGTTATGAAGATGCTCGCTTCGAATGGGGTACTATCGCACTTGAAGGTCAGAAAGTCGAGTTCTTGCGCAAGGAAAACCTGATCGTTGCTCAAGGGTTTGTTCGACTGCGAGAAGGTTCGATTACGCTGATTGCTGAAGGGTTGGAAATCAATTTAGATGATAACTCCGGTGTCTTTCGGGAAGTCTTCTTTTTCGATGCAAAAACAGAGGCTTACATAACAGCTCGTGAGATACGTCGTGTTCCAGAAGGGTACTTCATCGGATATGACTGTACGTTCACAACTTGTATTCCTGAACAACCTGCCTGGGAAATTCGCGGTAGTAC
>DPLM01000240.1 GCA_003541985.1 Deltaproteobacteria bacterium
TGTCGAAAACCTGTCGACTGGATTGAAATAATTCAGCTTTTATAGCTTTTTGGATTTGTCTAAAACTTGTTTAAACTTGTCTAAAACTTGGAGAGTGTAGCAACAAGAACGAACAATGAACAGGTTTTCGACAAGTTATCGAAAGGTTTTGGAAAGATTTTCTAAAACCTGTTCAAAAATAATATAAAATACTGAAATTATATATTTTTTATATTAAAATTTAAGAAATTTAGTAACCCGCTTATCGATAACTTGTCGAAAACCTGTCGACTGGATTGAAATGACTTCATTTTTTGAAAAATGAGAATACTTCTTCTTGGTTCAGTGCTGTGATCAATGGGAACGCACCAACATTTTCCAGCAGATACATCATAGTCTTACGTTCTTCCATCGGAGTTGAGTAGGCACCAACGAAACGAATGGCCTCATCCAGAGACCATTGCTTGACCAGTTGTTGTGCAGCTATTTTATTCGGATTGATCAGAGATGGTTCAATACCGATGTCATCCAGAGCTTCCAAAAATAGATTTTCTCGCCAGCCGTAGTGCGTGCAGCCAAGCACAACAATCACTTTCCCCGGAGAAAGTGGTGGATTGGCACCGCTTAGGAATAGTCGGATATTTTCGATTATCCGAGTTCCGGTTAAATCAGAAGAGATCACATCTGCTAAACCTGGACAGGCAATCGACTGCGTATCTGGTAACAGTCGGTCGTACACTCCAGAAGAAATTGTAGTCGGTGTTGCCAAAATAAGTAATCTGGAATATCCAAATTCTTTTGTTTTTTCAAGGATAGCTTTGTGTGTCAACTCAAGCATTCCCTGAATTGGTAGTTTGGGAAGCTTAATTTCTGGGAGCAACGCTGAGAGAGTATGGCATGCAACAAAGATATGATCGGGTTGGTAACTGTCTGCAAGGCGGCCTAGGAAGGTTTGAAAGACTTCCTGCTTTTCAGCTAATGACTCCATTGAGTTGTAGCTATGTTGAGGATCTGGGGCTGCGTTGACGTAGAGTAATTCTGTATTTTTTGCTGTAGGACCAGTAGGAGCCTTCAGTAGATCAGCGCACACAGACAGCCCTCCCAGGCCTGAATCAGTGACTACTAGACGCACGGAAGCTGCTTCAGTAACGATTGTTGAAAAGATAGTGCGAGATCAGCCATTCATTTCCACCACGAAATCCCCATACTTCTGAAGTAGCTAGGAAGAATATCCGCCAGCGCTGGAACCAGACATCGGCATCTTTGCCATAAGTTTCACGAAAGGTTTTTAGAATTTCTCCCTTCTGTGAATCCATCATATGTAACCATGCATCAGCTGTCCGTTGATAATGTAAACCACTCAGCACCCAGTGCTGCTCTAATAGCAAGTCTTTCTGGAAATAGAGTAGCAGATCGTTGGAAGGCATGATGCCACCTGTGAAGAAGTAGCGACCCATCCAATTAGAATCTCCTTCAGAGGAAAAAGCGTAGGCGTAACGACGATGGCTGAAGATGTGGATGAAGAGTTTTCCTTCCGGTTTCAGCCAATAAGAAATTCTCTCCAACAGTAACTGCCAGTTACGCATGTGCTCAAACATTTCTACTGAGACAACACGATCAAAATGCATTTCTGTAGTGAAGTCGTTCATATCGCATGTTTGTAAACTTAGGTTCGTCAGACCGAGCTCTTTGGCACGCGACTCAATAAATTCAAGCTGAGGCCGAGAATTTGAAACAGCCAAAATCGAGGAGTTTGGATAATGCTTTGCCATCCACAAGGAGAGAGAACCCCAACCACAACCGAGTTCGAGAATCTGTTGACCATTCTGCAGCTGCGCTCTCTCACAAGTCAGAGCTAGCATGGAAGCTTCAGCGTGCTCTAATTTTGTAACGCCTTCAGGGAAATGACAGCAACTGTACTTGAGATGTAGCCCTAAGACTAATTCAAAGAATCTCGGAGGTAGTTCATAGTGTTGCTCGTTTGCTTCTTGAGTGTGCAGAGCAATCGGACTCTGTCGCATCTCTTCAACAAACGCCATCATTGCTTGCCATTCCTGATCTGGATTCTCACGCGCTTGCTCTCGAAGACGCTGTAGCAAAAGCAGACGAATGCCAGCACGAGTCAGCAAATCCGGAATACGACCATTTTCGACGAGTTCAATCAGGGAACGTAAGAACATGTGCAAGACACTTTGAAGGTTTAGAATAACAGACCTCCTCAGCGTAACCTATGTGGGATAACAGACAAGTGTGGAAAATTAAGCTTACTAGAGTAACTTTAGTAATCAAAATTAATAAAAAAGTGGGCTGTGGAGAAAAGTGCGCACAGAGGCGCACAAAAGAGCTTATTTGGCGTCGCGACAGTAGTCGTTGTAGGGAAAGCCAATGCTCCCGTCGCAGAAACGACGGAGAATCAGGTACTCACCGCTGCAGCCAGTACTCACTAGAACCGTACCCCCCAGTACGAGCCCCAGCACTAGCTTGCGGAAGAGCCGCTGTCGGAAGATGTGCATGGACACCTCATAATCGAATGGAAGCAAGAGAAACAGACACAATAGATGGGTATCAATTTTTGTGCCCCAAGTTATCAAGGGTCGGCACACACACGAAAACCCAGATAGTCATGCCTAATTTCTGGTGGATTACCACCTCTTTGCCAAAGTTCAAGAGATTCTGGTTGATTTCTATAGCTTCCACCGCGAACTGTTCGCAATCTCCCCTCTTTAGGACCACTTGGTTGGATGACTGTTTCTAGTACTAGGGGCGCATAATAGTCTTGAACCCATTCCCAAAGATTTCCCTGCATATCAAAGAGTCCCCAAGTATTCGGTTGCTTGCGCTGAATGGGTTGGGGACCTGGTTGGGAAAGATTGCGGCTGTGCCAAGCGTGTTGGTTGAGGCATTTGGCTTCTGTCCCGCAACCAAATCGTCCTTTTCCCTCAGCTCGGGCAGCATATTCCCATTCTGCTTCCGTGCAGAGCCGATAATTCCCTGGGTATTGAAGACTAAGCCAGTGTGTGTATTCCTGAGTCTGATCCCAGGAAATATAATTGAGGGGAGCATCAATCTGATCTGGATTTTTCATTGTCCAGTAGTGTGATTCGGTTGGTTCTGAATAATGACAAGCACCAGCCTCCATACACAATCGATATTCACCTACGGTGACTTCGTGATTGAGAATGTAATAGATCTGATTCATCACCACTTCACGCTCTGGTGGTTTGCTAGGACTACCCATCACAAAGCTGCCCGGCCAGATTGGAACCATCCCCGGTGCAAGAGTGTGTGTCTCAAAGGACCATTCGTAACGAGCCTCCAGGCGGTTTCCTTTTAAATCCTTTAGCTCGGGTAGCAGCGTTACCCGATACGTCATTCCATACAACCAGGGTTGCCTCGGAATGAATTTCAGGCTAGTCCCTTCTACCTGCAAGTTACCTTCTACTGAAAAATCACGAGCCCCTTGGGTTGCTTGAATCCTTACTGATTCTTTACTAACTGTCTGAGGATCCAACGGTTGACTCAGATAAACATTGATTGATTGGTCAGCCTGAACTTGGGTTTCTCCGTCAGTTGGGTTGACCAGTACAACACTGGGAGGCCGCATCAAGGGAGGTGGTGAAGTTAGGAAGTTCCAACGTAATTCACTCAGTATTTCTCCATTCTGGCCACGTAGAGACTTGAGTAAGCTGACGGTGTAGGAAGTATCGTAAGTTAGTGCAGAATTGGGAGTGAGTGTGAGACTATTGCCCCTGGTACTCAGACGGAGTGAAATTTGAGTGCCTTCGGAATCAGCCAGCGTAAAACTCTCAGCGGTTAGATTTTTTGAGTCCAGTGATTGATCAAAATTGAGTAGGATCAGTGTATCTGGAGAGACCGTGGCGTTGGGGGCTGGAACCAGAGAATTGATGGAGAGTAGCTTTGGTGTCTGGTTGAACTCTGGAGCCGAGACCGGCTCAGAGATAGGTTGGTTCTGTCTACTTTTCGAGCTTTCACCTGTTGATACAGCGGGAAGTAACTGTGGAGGATTTTCTGATAGTGATTTCTTGCGTTCACAAGAGATCAAGAAGTAAAGCGACAAGACAAGTAGCAGATGGAACAACCTCATGATCCCCCCTCGGACAAAGAGCAACGATGGGGGTGGCTGATGCTGAAAGATAACGAGACTAACGACCGAGCAATTGATTCATATTCAGCATCGGTAGCAAGACAGACAGCGCAATAAAGCCTACAATTCCACCCATCAATACAATCATAGTTGGTTGCAGCAGAGCCGTCAGACCCTCCAACAATCTACTTACTTCTTCCTGCATACGGTTTGCCACACGTTCTAACAACTCATCGACACGGGCTGCTTCTTCTCCAATAGCCACGACGTGTTGGACATAATCCGGGAAATAACCAGTTCGACCCATTGCTGCTGAAAGTGGGATTCCTTTGTTGTTGACTTCAATGATCATCTTGTTTAGCTGTTCAATTAGCAGTTGATTTACAACCACGTGTCGTGAAATTTCCAGAGCGGTCTTCAGATCTACCCCACTTCCAAGCAAAGTTCCGAGAGTTTGACAAAAGCGCGCGATCAATACCTTCTGCATCAGGGGACCAATCAGTGGTGCTTTCAGTTGCAGTTGCTGGAGGACTTTCTTGCCAAACTCACTACGCAGAAAAGCTGAGAAACCGAAAATTAAAATTACTAACCCAATCAAAACAAGGTACCAAGAGTGAACTATGAAATCGCTGAGTCCCATTAAAATTCTGGTGGGTAAGGGTAGCAGGGTTCCTTTGCTGGCAAAGATTTGTGTGATCTTGGGCACGATGTAAGTGACCATAAAGACGACTACTAGCAATGAAAAAACCAGCATGAAAGCTGGGTAAATCATTGCTGATTTCAGTCTACCTCGCAGACGTTCTTGAGTTTCGTAATAATCAGCGAGCCGCTTGAGGATTGTGCCCAGATTCCCGCTGTTCTCTCCTGAACGAATCATACTAATATACATCTCAGGAAAGATTTTTGGGTACAGTTGCAGCGCATCCGCTAAAGATCCACCTTCAACAACACGCGCTCGGACTTCGGCCAGGATTTCTTTAAATCCCACGTCTTCAGTCTGCTCGATGATGAGTTGTAAGGCCTTGTCGTAAGGAATTGTAGCATCCATCAACACTTCGAACTGTCGAGTGAAGAGAGTCAACGCCCGCTTGTAATTAGTTCCACGTTTTGGCAGGAAGGAATGACTGTTATTGCGGGAAACCCGAATTTCCTTCGGATAGAGCTGCTGAGAGCGTAGTCGCTGACGCAGGTCACTTTCACTAACAGCATCTTCAGAACCCTTGTGGAGAACTCCGGCTTGGTCAAAAGCTTGGTACTGGTAGAGTGGCATGGTCGAGTCTCAACGGGAGTTTCGATGGGGTTGAACCTGGTATTTCCAAACAGCACGCTGGTGCTCCCTCAAGGTACGAGAGAATGCACTACTGCCGTCTCCCCGTGCAACAAAATAAAGATATTTCACGCTGGCAGGCTGCAATGCACTATGAAGGGAGTCCCAACCAGGATTACTGATGGGTGTCGGAGGTAAGCCCGTTTCTGTATAAGTGTTGAAAGGTGTTGGGGTCTCTAAATGTTTCCGTGTGAGATTACCATCAAAATTTGGAATCCCATAGATTACTGTTGGATCACTCTGCATCTTCATCTTCAAGCGCAAGCGGTTGTGAAAAACTCCGGCAATCAGCGGACGATCCTCTGCAGTCCCAGTTTCTTTCTCAATCATTGACGCAAGGATTAAGAGTTGATGGTCACTTAGCTTTTTACCCCCTTCAGCAGGAGTTTCTAAGCGCAACTGAATAAAACGATTATTGAATTCTTGAATCATCAGGTTTAGGATTTCACGTTCGCTGCTCTCCTGTGCTACGAAGTATGTTTCTGGGTAAATAACCCCCTCCAGGGTTTTTAAACCTTGAATTCCTGATAGCTTGCGCAATGTATAGTCTGTAAATAGTTCATCGTATTGATCGGCTTGACCAAGACCCTGCTCTACAAGGCGGGCTGTGGCTTGTTGGTAGCTCAGGCCTTCTGGGATGGTGACACGAATCTGTAGGCCGCTGCCAGAAACCAAGTGGTTAAGGAGTGTAGTGTGGTTCCAGCGGGGATCTAGCTGAAATTCCCCGGCTTGTAATCTGTGATGCTGTCCATTGAGGCGAGCGAGAAATTCGAACCATAGGGGTTGTTGAATCAGATTGGCTTCTTGGAGTTGCTGAACAATTTGGGAGAAGTTGCTTCCGCGCTCGATTCGTACCCGGATGGGCTCATCACCCTGACCGATTGGAAGGTTCCAGAGCCAGATCAGATTGAGAATCAACAGCAAGAATCCTAACAGCAGCCCAATACGTTTTCTAGCTAATCCCCCAAACAAAACTCCCGGTCGCTTCATGTGCAGCGATTCCGGAAAGGTGGAGAGATTTGTCGGAAGGTTCCTCGTATCTTGACATCAAAGAAGTCCCCACAGCGAAACCCTTGTAGCATCATTGTTAATGGTCCTAGTTGATCCTGCAGCTTTTGCGACAGCCGCACTTTCAGATCCAGATCAATTCTCGATTCCAAGAGATTTCTTTCGTTGATACGGATATTGCCGGTGATATTCCCCTCCAGATCGCCATTCAGAGTCAGTTGGCTGACCTCGATCAACTGCTGTTGCATTGAGATCGCATACGACACCTCTGGTAGATTCAATTCAGTAATGGAGAGTCCTTTGAGTAACGGGTGTTCCCGGTTTAGGCGAAATCGGAAGTCTTTCATGGAACCCTGCAAGGTACCGATGGGCAGCAGCTGCTGTCTTCTTTGCAACTGTGCCAGGTTCTTAATCTCACCCTCAAGCGATAACACTCCTGCTGGAAAGCCAAAGGGAAGAGTATTGGCCAGCGGTACTTGTTGTAGCATCAATTCGTCCAAGGATATATTCAGGCTACTCATTCCAGGGAGATCTACCGTGAGCTTGAGGTCAGACTGATAGAGTTGAGACTGCACCCAGAATTGCTGAAATCGCAGAATGGGCAGGAAAGGCAGTGTAACTTGATCCAGTTGGGCTATGGTTTCCAACGGAAGCATCCAAAGCTGTGGAGGGCTTGGAAAAGTAACTGAGGGAGTAGAGAGGTGGGTCCATTCGAGTTGGATTGGTTCGATCTCAAGTTGGAGGCCTGCCTGACGTCGAGCTTGTGACTCAACATAGTTGGCAATGGCTTCTCCAGGAAATTGCTGACGAAAGCCAGCGAGCAGTGCTACAACTAGCAGTACTAGGACCGCAATGAATGCGAGTAGAACCTTGAGGATTAGCAGCGGTAGACGTTGCAAGCCGGCCTTTGCAGATCAGGAGTTGGAGGAACTAGGACTCTGTTTGAAGACCTGAAAGTTCAAGCGCACAACACGACTTCCTGGAGCTACGCTGAAAAGAAGCTGCTCTATCTGAAGGACTGGTTGGTTATTTTCAATCTTATATAGGACCTCCAACGCATCATCCAGATTCAGCTTGTCCAGACGCACTTGGACACCATCCAGTCCTTCTGGTGGGTTGCTGAGCACATTGAGTTGCAGGTTGTCCTGAATCTTTAAATCTCGAGCAACAGCTTCGACAAAAGCAGAAAGTGGCTGCTCCATTACTGGGGCAAGTGGCCGATTTTTCAGTTGGCTCCACTCACTAGCCAGCACCTGCAACTGGCGTAGTTGTTGTCGCCGATTATCCAGTTGTTGTTGCAACAGTGCTTCCTGACTAGCGAGTTGCTTTTGTACATACACTCCCCCAAAGGCCAATCCAACGAGAAGCAATAAGCCCAGCAGTAGTTGTTCACGAAGGGTCAGTTCACGCATGAGGGCACGCGACAGAGTCAGAAGTAGAAAGAATGCATACCACTGGCGGCGATTTCCGAACTCGCAGCGGATTGCGGGTACAGTAATTGGCAAAGCCAGCATCGATGAAGCGGTAGGGCAGCTGTTCGTCTCGCCCCACTGGAATTCCAAGGCGATGGGTTTGCAGGACTTGTTCCGGACGATAACCGTTGTCCATCAGCTCCAGACGGTCTGCTATCAACTGTTGCTGATCCCAATCTGGAACCTGTAGTCCTAGAGAGCGACAGAGCAGGGTTTGTCCCGAGCAGAGTCGCTGTGAGTCACGAATTCGACCGGCGATACGATTGCGGTGCTGCATGGTTTGCACCATCGCTTGGGAAGTTGGATCATCTGAAAAGAAGGGAAAAATCACCGCTGATTTGAGCAGCACGGCGTTGCCTTCTCCCTGACAACTGAAGTTGAAGGAGTCACCACCGTGCGCATAGTACATGTAGATGGTACCGGGTGCCCGGAACAGAGCGTTGCGTTTGGGAGTCCAACCCAGCGAAGCGTGGCTGCCTTTATCAGTCAGGTAGTAGGCTTCTGTTTCGATTAGTTGTGCTGCCAACCACTGCCCATTCAGATGATGCCGCAGCACTTTGCCTAGTAGATCCCGAGCAACCTCACAGGCGTCGCGATCAAAAAAATCCTGGTCTATGGGAGTCATTCGTTGATCAGTTCCATCCATCCATAGGGATCTTCCATCTCGCCATACTGGATACCAGTCAGGTTCTGGAAGAAGCGTTGGGCAACAGGTCCAGTTTTTCCTTCCCCAACGAGAAAGCTCTCACCCTTCCAACTAAGTTCACCAACTGGAGAAATGACGGCAGCAGTTCCAGAACCAAAGATCTCCTTGATGGTCCCTTGGCGCACCCCGTTAAGTACCTCATCAATGCGGATACGCCGCTCCACCATTGGTAATCCCCAGTGGCGTCCGAGTTCCAGAACAGACCGACGGGTGATTCCAGGGAGGATGGTTCCGTTGAGTTGGGGCGTTACGATTTCATTTTCCATGACAAAGAAGATGTTCATTGAACCAACTTCTTCGACATACTGTCGTTCCACCGCATCCAGCCAGAGGACCTGTGTGTAGCCCTTGGCCTGGGCTTCCTTTTCAGCCAAATTACTAGCAGCGTAGTTACCTGCTGTCTTCGCTTCGCCTACACCACCAGGAGCAGCTCGGACATACTCTTCTTCAACAATGATCTTGACTGGGTTAAAACCCTCTGGGTAGTAGGGGCCAACTGGGCAGAGGATGATGAAGAAGAGGTATTCCTTCGAAACCTTCAGTCCCAGCGCTTCTTCGGTAGCAAGCAGAGTTGGGCGGATGTAGAGAGATGTTCCTGGTTCATTTGGAACCCAGTTTTGGTCGGTACGCAGCAGTAGTTTGAGTGCTTGTAGCCCAGTTTCAACATCCAGTTCGGGTAGACAGATGCGCTGAGCAGTTCGTTGGAGTCGCTCAAAGTTCTGCCGAGGGCGAAAGAGGCGAACCTTTTGATCAGCTCCTCGATAAGCCTTCATCCCTTCAAAGGCAGACTGACCATAGTGCAGCACCAAGGTGGAGGGAGACATCTGCAAGTTTTGGAAGGGCTGAATCTTGGCCGAGTGCCACCCACTACGATCGCTGCTCCAGCGAATCACCAGCATGTGGTCCGAAAAAACAGTGCCAAAGGTTACCCCACTCAGGGTACTTGGCGGGGTCTTGCGTACTTGCTGTGGAAGTATTTCCTGTGCGATGTCCATGTGTGCGTATTGCTGGAAGAGGAAGGGTGAAGTGGTCGAACTCAGTTGCTATTGAGATACTGCATCTGACGATATACCTGCTCTTGCCGATAATCATCGTAATGCAACAACAGATAGGCCGTGGTTGAAATAGTACTTACGAGCAACAACAAGGCGATGAGTACAATCCACTTGGTATGGTGCATGGTTTCGGCCGACAAAAAAACTGAAATTATGTAGAAATCACCCCATGCTTGTCAAGCGGACGCTCTCAGAATGCAAAACCAACTGTGAATACCATTGCTGCCGGTAACCGCATCGAAGAGTACCAGCGGTCCCGACGTTCATTCTGTTCTTCTTCCAGATTGGCTCTGAATTTATCAGGATCCTCAGTGAATTTGATATTGTTGTACTTATTTTTAACTGAGTAGGACTGTTCGGAAGGAATCGTCCAGCGCAGGAAATCAAAGGAAGTGAACATGTTTTCAGAGATCTTCTGGAACCCAACTCCTACGGTGTAGGCACTGGTTTCAATGGTCATGTCGTAGTAGGCTTGTGCTGGTTCATACTTGCCATTGACTACCACTCTTTGCCCATATTTGATGTAACCTCGGTTATAAAGATCTAATCGTCGTTGCTCACTGGTA
>DPLM01000121.1 GCA_003541985.1 Deltaproteobacteria bacterium
GGCAGCGGGTTTTGATCCCGCCATGCGCAGGTTCGATCCCTGCCACCCCAACCACCCTTCCATTTCATTGCGCAATTCCAAATCGCTAGCATTAAGGAAGCTCAAGACGGTTCACCCGCCAGATTTCTAACAGAAAAATCCTGTAAATCTTACTTTAAGGAGCGAATCGCCCAGACACCCCAATCCGCTCAACCCAAGGAATTTGTTCTCTGAAGTCACCGATCGTATGTCCAACTGACCAGCATCAGAAAAGCAAAGGTCGTTGATCTAAAATCTTCACGTTTTTCTGATTTACATGCCATCCTCAGTTTCTCCAATACAATCCATAGATAAATTGTTCCGACCTAACGGGAGATTGTTTTACGGGTGGTGGATTGTTGTTATCGCGGCACTGATTCAGTTTATTGGTGGGGTTTTATGGATGCAAAGTTACGGGCTTTACACGGTCGTTCTGCATGATGAATTTAGCTGGAGCATGACGGTCCTTTCGGGGGCTTTTGCTCTGACTCGTGTGGAAAGTGGTTTACTTGGCCCCCTACAGGGCTGGTTGGTCGATCGTTATGGTCCAAGGATAATTCTGACAGTCGGGCTTGCCATGTTCGGCATTGGCTTCCTTTTACTTTCGCAAACCGATTCGCTACTTTCCTACTACCTCATTGTGTTTGTTATCTCAGTTGGGGTCAGTCTAGGTGGATTCCACACGTTGATGGTTTCGATCGTCAACTGGTTTCAAAAACATAGAACAAAAGCTGTTGCCTGGTCCCAGATGGGATACTCTGTGGGTGGACTCTGCGTTCCTGTTGTGGCCTGGGGAATGGAGTGGGATGATTGGCGGACAGTGGCTATGATTTCGGGAGGAATGATTGTTCTATTTGGAATACCTGCGGTACAGTGGATTCGACACCGACCTGAAGAAAAAGGAGAGCAAATTGATGGGATTGTCCAAAAGGAAGAAGAGCAGAACAAATTCAGGGATGCTGGGGCTTCTTTCACTTGGCAAGATGCAGTCAGAACTCCTGCCTTCTGGTTGATCTCAGCTGGTCATGGCATAGCGCTCCTCTCAGTTTCATCTGTGATCGTTCACATGGTCCCTCATTTGATGAAGGGAGTGGGTTTGGGCTTAACGGAAGCAAGCCTGATCTTCTCCCTAGTAAGCATTTTTCAATTGATCGGCTTGGGAATCGGTGGGGTCTTGGGTGATATTTTCAACAAGCGGTTGATTGCAATGGCCTGTATGCTATTCCACGGGTCTGGAATGCTGATTCTCGCTTATTTTGAAGCTTTCCCGATGTTGATTCTAGCCTGTGTACTCCACGGATTGGCTTGGGGAACTCGGGGACCCTTGATGGTTGCTATCAGGGCGGACTATTTTGGGGCCCGTTCCTTCGGAACAATCATTGGGATTTCCTCACTGATCGTGATGCTGGGTATGATGGGGGGACCAATGATTTGTGGTGTGATCGTCGATACTTATGGCAGTTACGAAATGGCGTTTGAACTAGTGGCTTTCCTCTCTTTAGCAGGAGCGCTAAGCTTCTTCTTCGCGAAAAAGCCCCAGAATTTGAATGCTGCTTAGCGGAATCTCATATATTTCTTGATTGATTACTCAAAATGAAGCCTAACGGCCATTCTTCTCGCGCCACTTTACAAACGCCTCCTGATTCTCCTCTTTTGTAGCTGGATAAAGTCCAATGATGGATGCTCCTTTTTGAACTCTCTCCACGACAAAATCTGCAAGCAGCAGTCATTTCAACGGCTTCCTCAACGATCTCTTCTGTTAAGTAGGCTGGAATGACAATCACACAGTCGTCATCACCAACTATGATATCTCCTGGAAAGACAGCTGTGTCTCCACAACCGATTGGTACGTTCAAATCGAGAGCCTGATGTAACGTTAGATTGGTTGGGGAAATAGGCCGCTGGTGATAAGCAGGAATCTTAAGTTCAGCGATTTTCATAGCATCACGAACCCCCCCATCAGTTACCACTCCTGCCACTCCTCTTTGCTGAAGTCGAGTAATGAGTATATCCCCAGCGCTTGCAGCCCTGGGATCTTTAAGACTGTCAAAGACGAGCACAGAGCCAGCCGGGCAAGTTTCAATGGCAACTCGCTGAGAATGATCGGACTTACGAAACTCAGTCAATTGGTTCAAATCTTCTCGGGCAGGAATATAACGAAGAGTGAATGCTGGCCCCACCATGTTCCGCCCTTTGGGTGAAACTGGATGGATTGCCTGAATAGTTTGATTACGGAGACCTCTTTTGAATAGAGCGGTAGCGAGAGTTGCGACTGAAACCCCCAACAACTTGTTCTAAGTAGTTTCTTTAAATATAGATGCACCCACGATTTCCTGACGATTTAATGTTTATTCTGAACAATGTATTGGCAATTTTGCGGGATGATCTGATCTGTTGAACTCAATTAGATTTAAGAGGTGAAAGCATCCCAAATTTTAGCTGATCGTTGGGCAATAGGTTCAATATCCTCCTTCAGAAGATATCCTTCTTCCGCCAAT
>DPLM01000312.1 GCA_003541985.1 Deltaproteobacteria bacterium
TGAAAGTGTCGTGATTCCAGATTTTGGTATAACTTGATGTTACAGGTTCAAAGAGCCAAAGAGGTGGGTTGGATAGGCTGTCCCGTTTTGATTTTAGTGATACCGTCAACACCCAATACACCGGGAACAGACTGAACAAAATCATGCTACCCGTGAATAGGTAGGCCCAAAGTTTTGAGAAGCGAACCTGGATGGTCTGACGCCACATCAACTAGACTCCACTTTTCTTTGCAGAGACTGAAGTGCAATAGAAACCGAGAGAATTAGCAACGAAAACAAGATCATTGTCGCCATCGCTTTCCCAATTTGCTGATAGCTATAGGCAGTGCGATAGACAAAGGTTTGTACAACTTCTGTGGCAAGACCTGGCCCTCCGCCAGTGGTACCAAAAACGATATCAAAAACTTTCAAGGTATCAATGATGCGAATAATCACTACCGTCAAAAGCAGCGACCGCAGTATTGGAAAACGAATTTTCCAAAAAATAGTAAATTCACTTGCTCCTTCAACACGAGCAGCCTCAATCGGATCATTCGGCAAGCCTCGCAATCCTGCAAGCATGATGACGAATACAAATGCGGTTTGCCACCAAACATCAACTGCAACAATTGATGACATGGCTGTTTTGGTGGCACCATAAAAAGCAGAGGGACCAATTCCAAAAATACTAATGAGATGATTGATAATGCCCAGAAAGGGATCAAACATAACTTTTGACATCAGAGAAACTACAATCCCTGAAACCATAAGCGGCAGCATTAGCATTGCTCGAATCAACTCAGTTGGAATTCTTAATTTTTCTACCTGAACTGCCAAATAGAATCCGAGTGTAATCTCAATTGCAGTCGCTGAAATTGCAAAGGTGATTGTGTTACCAATAACTACCCAAAACTCAGGATCTGATAACAAATTTAGATAGTTTTCAAATCCTACGTAGTCTAATTGATTGCCCCAGTTCCAATTGGTCAGGGAAACAATCATTCCGAAACTGACTGGATAGACGGAAGTAAAAATCAACGTTAGCAGGCAAGGAAAAATGAACCAATAGGCAGAGAGGCTGCCAAGGGTCTGGAGAGCCTTAGCCATCTTAAGTTTTTACAGGGGGATTTTTTTAGCCTGGCAGCAGACAACTACCAAGCTAAGATAAATTATTTTGAAGCCATTTTTACGAAGTCCGCCTGCGCAGCAGCTCCAGCTGAAGCAGGACTTTCTCCACCGTAAATAGCTTGAATTACATCAACAATTCGCAGAGCGAATTCGCTCCAACCAGCTTTTTGAACCACTGAAGTTTGTGAGTTCGGCATTGCAGCAAATACCGCTTCTACGTAACTTTTTGGGAAACTTGCTGCATAATCAGAATCTTTCCAAGTTGACAAACGAGGTGCTCCACCGTGAAGCTTGCCGATCGCTGAGGCGTTTTGACTATTGGTCATGTATTGAATGAAATACCATCCAGCATCTGCATTGCTGGCATTTTTGGGAATTCCAAAACCCCACTGCCAATGAGCCGTGTAAGGTTTCCCCTCTTCATTATCTACAGGTATCACTGAGTAACCAATTTTTCCTGCGATCGGGCTATCCTCTGGATTCTCAAATCCAGGTGCAAATAAGCTAGCATCAATGAAGAACGCGGCTCCTCCTGCCATGAAATGTTGGGACGCATCTGGCCAATCCATGGATTGAATGTTGATTGGTCCTGCTTTCATCAATTCAGCATAATTCGCTAAGCCTCGTACGATGTCTGGATCATTCATCCTTGGCTTCGACCAGTCTCCTGTAAACCAAACGTTATAAGGTGCAGAACGATCAACTGATCCAACAGAATTGTTGACTATTCCTGTAATTGTATCAATCAACGTGTCAGAGCGAATCCCTCGCATCACAGCTCCAGAAACAGTTCCCCCACTGGCTTTCTTGACTTTACGGGATGCAGCCAGCAATTCAGGCATGGATTTAGGCATCTTCCCATCAAGATACTGATTCACATAATCTAAATTGGCGAACAGGATATATGTCTCAAAGGAGGCTGGAATCCCATGGTACTGCCATTTGCCATCGACCATGTACTTTGTAGCATCCAAAAACCCCTCTGGTATATCTGCCAAATCATAATCAGGGGCCGTGTGATCTTTGCTGTCAAGATAACCCTGAAGCGAGTGAACAAGTCCATTTGTGTGCTGGGTGTACGCTGTTGAATCCATTGGTAAGAAGTAGACATCCATCTGGGAATTACCACCTGAACCGCGTAAGGCTACCTCCATCCGGTCAAAATAGAGATCCTCCGCCATAGTCTGTAATTTAACATCAATGCCCGTGTCAGATTCAAAATTGTCTAATACAGCTCGAACGCCATCGGTAACAGGATGTTCAGGCATCATAACTGTGATAGATTGTCCAGAAAATCTTTTCCAATCAAAATCAGCCAGTGCTAGTGTCGCACTAGCAATCAGAGCAAAGCTCCCGATGACCCCAACTCCGAAAAATTTGAAAAGGGTCTTGTTAAGAAAAAAACTCATTTTCACTCCAAATTAGAATTAAGAAAACCGTCAATGATTTAACCAATTTTGACTCATGTCGAGGTGCGTGATAGTTGATTTAAAAGAGTTAGTCAACACTCATATTTGGATAGGTTTTCAAATATACTCAAAACTTGGTATTTGGTTTAAATTTTCGATAAATATTTTTACTAGACAAAATTTGGAATACCAAATACCTTTCACCGCTCTTTACCATTCTCAAAGGAGGAAACATGAAGAAACTATTCACGAAAGCTTTAGCAGCAATGATCCTGCTCGGGGGCACACTAGCAAATGCTAGTGACTATCCAAACAAAACTGTGGAGGTAATCACCCATGCGGGAGCGGGTGGGGGGACTGACGTTACAGCTCGCATGATGATGCTTCGCGCACGCAGAGTGTTGGGCCAGGACATGGTCGTTGTTAACAAGCGGGGCGGTGGCGGCTCTGTAGCCATGGATTACTATTTAAAACAGCCAGCTGATGGCTATTCCATTTTAACCTTCACTATTGGACACGCTGCTGAACTAGCAAAAAACAAAACCAAGATGACACTGGATGATGTCCGCCCAATCGCCAGAGGAACAGATGACCCCCAAATTTTGATGGTACGCTGTGGAGTCTATAACGATGCTCAGAGTTTCGTAAATGCCCAAATGGATTCACCGTTGACCTATGGCACAACACACCTTGGCAATATTGATGACGTTTCCGCATTCATGTTTACAAAGCGTGGGAACTTAGCTACCCCAAAAATTGTACCCTTTGATGGTGGTGGTGAATTGGCTACCCAATTGGTGGCAGGCGCAGTCGATGTCGGTGTTTTAAATCTTGCAGAAGCTGGAGCCCAAATCGAAGCAGGAGATATCTGTCCGATTGTTGTTCTTGCTGACGAGAGAATGTCTGCTATCTCAGATGTCTCGACTGCAAAAGAGTTAGGTATCCCTGTTAGCTTTTCAACTGTCAGGGGGTTTGTCGTCCACAAAGATGTTCCAGATGATGTTGCTAAGAAGATTGAAGATTCCCTTGTCAAAGCCATGAAGCACGGTGTATATCAAGGTTTCCTCACCTCTGTGGGCTTAGACGCCACATCAGTAGCCGGATCTGATGTATGGGGTAACCAATTGCAGACAATGGTTACCGATATGAAAGATGCCCTTACTGAATTGGGTTTTATTCAATAATTTCTGTCTTTGTACCCTATTTCTTTGGGGTACATCCTCCCTCGTTAGCTCTCTACGATGACTGTTCAATCCAAAGATTCAGACACTAGTTCACTTAATACCAGTCGATGGTTGATCCCCGGATTGATCATCTTGTTTTGTATAGTTGCTTTTTATTTCACTACTCAATTTGATCGAGTCCCGGAGATCCTCAAGCGAGGGATCCAACCATCCGATTTTCCACAGTTAATTCTTCTGTTGCTGACAGCACTTGCATGCCTGCTCCCCTTTGAAAATATTCAATACAACCGGCCAGCTATTCCTCCTTCAGTTTTCATTTCCTTAACGTTAATGATCATTTTTGTTCTTTTGACCCATCTAGATTTCTTTATTGCTCTTGGATGCTTTGGTGGATTGCTCTCCTTCAGCTGGGGTGAGCGCAGATTGGGGACTTTATTCTTGGTTACCCTGCTTCTTCCAACATTTGTTTTCTTTCTCTTCGATCTGGTCTTTGAAGTCCGCTTCCCACGCGGTTTGTTGACAAATCTTTGGTACGGATAATATTTGGAAGCCATCTTCTCTGGTTTATGGGCCTTAGCTGACCCGATGTTGCTGTTTTTAATTGTGCTTGCAACTCTTGGAGGCATTCTTGTCGGAGCACTCCCAGGTCTGAATGCCACCAATGGGGTTGCTTTGTTGCTCCCTTTTACCATCACGATGGAACCCATTTCAGCGATTGCGGTACTGACAACCATTTATTGTGCTGCAACCTTTGCTGGAGCGGTGACCGCAATTTTGATAAACACCCCAGGGACATCAGCGAGCGCTACCACGTGCCTTGATGGATATCCCCTTGCTCAACGCGGTGAGGCGGGAAGAGCTCTCGGAATGGCAGCTGTTTCATCGACAATTGGTGGAATCATAAGCGTCCTTTGTTTGATGGCAGCAGCTCCTTTGCTGGCTGGTGCAGCTTATAAGTTTGCCCCTCCCGAATATTTTGCTCTGACTGTCTTTGGCCTTTCCATGCTTGCTTCTATTGGTGAAGAGTCTTCCATAAAGAGTATAATGTCTGGGGCCTTCGGAGTTTTGTTGGCAACAGTAGGGATTGATCTGCTAACCACAGTTGAGCGTTTTACATTTGGAATAAACGAATTAACAGAGGGAATTGGCTTTGTACCAGTCATGATTGGGGTGTTTGGAATTGCAGAACTGTTGGCTCAGGCTGGTCAACTGGGAATTTTCCGCGAGAGAATAACCCTGCGTGCGATTCAACTACCAAGCAAAGCGGACTACAAGAAAACTTGGAAGGCGATTTTACGTTCATCGGGAATTGGCACTTTTATCGGAATTTTACCCGCTGAAGGAGCGACTATCGCTTCGATGATAGGTTACAATGAAGCCAAGCGATGGTCAAAAACCCCAGAGGAATTCGGAAAGGGTTCCATTGAAGGTATTGCTGGTAGCGAGGCCGCCAATAATTCAGCAACTGGGGGCGCAATGGTTCCCACATTAGCGCTTGGGATCCCTGGAAGTCCCACTGCGGCCGTAATTCTCGCTGGATTGATGGTCCACGGACTTCGTCCTGGACCAACCATGTTTACCGAGCAGTCAACATTCGTCTTCGCTATTTTCTGGTCCATGCTGCTTGTCAATGTGCTGTTTTTTTTCATCGGCTTGTACGGAGCACGAATCTTCGCTCGTGCCACTTTAATTCCACTGACCATTCTTTGGCCCATGGTTTTCCTTTTTTCCATCGTTGGAGCCTATGCCCTGGACCAGTCCATGATTGATGTCTGGATTGCTCTGATTTTTGGTGTGATCGGATACCTGATGCGAAGGTATGGATTTTCAGTGGTTTCTTTAGCGATCGGCCTTATTTTGGGGGGGATGCTTGAAAAGAGGCTTGGGCAGAGCATGGTGATGTTGGACGAACAATGGTGGTTGATTGCTACAAGACCACTTTCTTTGTTTTTCCTCGTTTTGACGGTTTTGGCTCTGGCTGGACCCGCATTACTGAAAAAAATAAAAAAATTTAAATCATGAGAGTCTGCATTTTGTCAATATGTTTAACATATTGAATACTTAGCATTTAAGTATCTCAAAATTGCTTATCAAGCGTATTACTTTAATTTTTGGATTTAAGATAATCTAATTCAAAAGTTGTAAGAGTAGATGGAAACACTCGACGAATTGAAGAAAGCTTGGCGGCATTTGCTTAATCCTAGAAGGTCACTCGCTTAAGAAGCCGCTGGAGCTCTTGGAGAATTGATTCTGCTCGAAAAGCTCAAGCCAGGCACCCGTGCCAGAACGAAATCTTGCATCCATTCTTAGGATAAGTAAAACCCTACTTCGTAAGGTATTGAAGATTTTGGAGCATAAAGGCTTAGTAGAATACAGCTTGACTCGCAGACCCTTCATGGCAAATCCATCTCCCATAGAGCTGGACGATTTAATTAAAGTGATCGGAGCTGTGAGGTCTCTCGCTGGCGAACTGGCTTGTGAGCGAGCCAATCCCG
>DPLM01000374.1 GCA_003541985.1 Deltaproteobacteria bacterium
GGAATGAAGAGCCAGTGCCCACGAAAGATGTAATCAACACTGCAGCTGGTAAAGCATTGACAGGATCAGCGAGAGCAAATCCCAGGGGGAAGATAGCGTAGAAAAAAAAATCACAGCTGATGTCCAGAAAAGCACCTCGGTCAGTCGGTTCCCTAAGACGGGCGACTGCCCCATCCAAGCCATCAGCGAAACGATTCAAAAGCAGGAAAAGTAGAGCCAATGAATAAGCTTGGTAAGCCAGTGCTGGAACTACAAGCAATCCCAACAGAAAACCAAATAAAGTGATCTGATCCGCCTTTATTCCCAAATGTGTCAGGATCTGCGCGGGTAGTTGAAGCAACCGTTGCTGCAGAGGCTGAAGGGCTGCATCAATCATCCACGCCTCCATGTATGAAAACGATCTACAAGCGATAACAACTTTGGGTTTACATGAGCCCGACGCCATTCACCGGCTGCATACTTGTTAGCTTCTGCCAAGGTCGGGTATATATGGATGGTTCCAAGTATTTTGTTTAAGCCCAATCCATGTTTCATTGCCATTACAAACTCGCTGATCAGATCTCCGGCATGCTCACCAACAAGCGTCACCCCAAGGATTTTATCTTTACCTGGAACTGTTAGTACTTTGACCATCCCCTTGGCAGTGCCATCTGCAATTGCTCGATCAAGATCGTCAATGCCATAGCGAGTAACTTCGTAAGGAATACCTTTTTCCTGAGCTTCCAATTCATTGAGTCCCACTCGTGCCACTTCTGGATCACAGAATGTCGCCCAAGGGATCACTCGGTAGTCCACCCGAAATTTCTTGAACTTCCCAAAGAGAGCATTAACTGCTGCATACCAAGCCTGGTGTCCAGCCACGTGTGTGAACTGATACGGCCCCGCCACGTCACCAGCCGCTAGAATATGTGGATAAATCGTTTCTAAGTACTCATTAGTCTGAACCACACGACCCAACGGGATTCCTAACTCTTCCAAACCGAATCCTTTCAGTCGAGGTGCACGACCCACAGCAACGATCAGTTCATCGAAGATTATTCGTTGAGTTTTTCCTTGATCTTCCACTTCAATCCACTTCTCATCATTCGTCAACCCACAACCAACCGCTTTATGGTTTGTCAGAACAGTCACTCCGTCATGCTCTAATGATTTTTGAACCATCTCAGAAACTTCAGGATCTTCTCGAAGCATGATTCTCTTGCCCATTTGAATTTGGGTCACTTCGGAACCTAATCGGGCAAAAGCTTGGGCTAACTCCGTGCCGATAGGCCCACCACCAAGTACCACCAAGCGTTTTGGAACCTTTTCTCTTCCTTTCAACTTGTCCCAGAGGGTATCTGAGGTCAGATAGCCCACTTCTTCTAAACCTGGCAGGGGTGGTACAAAGGGAGCTGCTCCAGCCGCAATAATAATTGCCGTACTGCACAAGCGTTGTGATGTTCCGTCTGGTTTTTGAATCTCAACCGTCCACGGATCTACCATCTTGGCATAACCCTGAATGACTTCTACCCCCAAGGAACTGTAACGCTCTACAGAATCATGAGGCTCAATCTCGGCAATGACCTGATGCACACGCCTCATCACCTGGTCAAAGGAAAATGAAGGGGAACTATCTTGCAACCCATAGTTGGAAGCATTACGCATCTGATGCAGCAACTTGGTGCTGCGAATCAAGGCCTTTGAGGGCACGCAGCCATAATTAAGGCAGTCACCACCCATCTTGTGTGCTTCTACCAGCGTCACCTTGGCTTTAGTTGCTGCTGCAATATAGGCAGACACTAAGCCTGCTGCTCCAGCTCCAATTACTATCAGGTTTCGGTCAAATTTTTTGGGCTTCTGCCACTTGGCAAGTAGCTTTCGTTGTTCGATTTGTCTAACAAAGGCACGCGCCAACCATGGAAAGATTCCGAGCAGGGCAAAAGAAACCAGTAATCCTGGCGAAGCAATCCCAGAGAGACTCTCCAGTTGAGCGAGTTGAGTGCCAGCATTCACATAAACGATCGTTCCTGCCAACATGCCTGCCTGGCTGACCCAATAGAAGGTCCAGACACCAATTGGAGTCAGTCCCATCCCAAGATTGATCACAAAAAACGGGACAACTGGGACAAGCCGCAAGGTGAATAAATAGAAGGCACCCTGCTTTTCAACACCCTCATTGATACGTTGGAGCTGTGAACCGAAGCGGTCTTGCACAGCATCTCGCAACACAAATCGACTAGCCATCATCGCAAAGGTTGCTCCCAAGCTGCTGGCGAAGGAAACCAACACCAGCCCCCAACCCAATCCAAACAATGCTCCACCTGCCAGCGTCAAAATAACGGCGCCGGGAACAGAAAGAGCTGTTGACACGACATAAATTAGGAAGTAGATCGCTGAAACAGTGAAAGGTGACTCTAAGTAGGTAGCTGCAAAGCTCTCTCGAGATGCTTGAAGATACTCTAGCGTCAGAAACCGCTGCAGATCAAAGATGAAGAAGATAAGAACCCCCAGAAGAATCAGCACAGCTAATAACCAACGGCGTGGATCTTGACGGGAAATTTTGCTAGGAGAGGAGTTGCTCATAATTTTGTGAATATTATTGGTTGTGGTTAAAGCTGCAAAAATATGTCAATATATATATATTTTGTGACATATTTGCAACTTAATTACAGGTTGAGCATCATGAGAGCTAAAAAATTCTTTCAAATGAGCGAACAAACTTAGTGAAAGCACCCCAAAAAAATTCAGCATCATATCAAATAGCTTTCAAAACCTCAGGGAGGGTTTCTTCAAGAAAATCAAGCTCCTTTGACAAACCAGCGGTAATTCGAATGCAACGATTCAAAGGAGTTACTCCAGGCATTCGCACAAAGACCCCCCGTTCGATCAAGCCTTTCATCACTGAGACTGCGTAATCCCCATCTCGTCCACAATCAATCGTCACGAAGTTAGCGGCTGTTGGCAATGGATTCAGCTGATTTGCCAAAGCGATCTGTTCAATTCTTTGTAACGCATTATTAACCTGTTGTTGAACCAGCTTTAGGTATTGTTGATCTTTAATAGCTTCTAGCGCAGCAATTTGTGAAAGGCGGCTCAGGCCAAAATGATTCCTTACCTTGTTGAACTCTGCGATCATTCCTGCATTGCCGATGGCGTAGCCGATTCGCATGCCTGCCAAACCATAGGCTTTCGAAAAGGTCCTCATTCGAATGACTCTGCAGTTATCCACATCAATCGGTGGCAGAGTTCCTTCTGGAGCAAACTCTCCATAGGCTTCATCTAGAATTAGCAGGGATCCCTCTGGAACAGATTTGATGATTGACCCAACATAATCCGCATCCCACCAACTACCCATCGGGTTATCAGGATTGGCGAAGTATACAAGCTTTGCCTGATGCTTCTTCACTGCTGAAAGCAAAGCCTCTCCATCCTCATGGTCCTTGTGATAAGGCACGAATTGTAAATTCCCTCCAAAGCCTTGGACATGGTAATTGAAGGTGGGATAGGCACCGGCTGAGGACACAACGGCATCTCCAGGTTCGATAAACATCCTCACGACGTAGCCGAGTAATCCGTCAATGCCCTCACCAACCATTACATTCTGTGGAGCAACTCCAAGTTGTTCAGCCAAAGTTGTGCGTAATTCGTGAAACTCAGGGTCTCCATACATCCAGGATTCCTTTGCTCTGCTCTGCATAACTTCAATCACTCTTGGCGATGGACCAAAGACATTCTCATTTGCCCCAATGCGAGCTTGAAAGGCTTTCCCACGCATCCTCTCCTGTGTTTCTGGTCCCACGAAAGGAACTGTTGCAGGCAATCTGCCCACCAGCGGATTTACTTGATAATCAGTCATTATGTTTTTCTCTAACATTCTAAATGAGATTTTTGATTCAATTAAAAGTTGATCTTTAAAAGGTAACAGATGGAAAAGTTATAGCGATATTTTGCAATTTGAAAGGAACTTGATGGAAAGAAAAGACCAAATCGATTTGTTTGGTGGGAGTGTTCTCTTGATCTTCGCTATGTTGATGGGCTTAAACCAAGTGGTGATCAAGATTGTCAACGATGGAATACAACCTGTCTTTCAGGCCGGGTTACGTTCGCTGTTTGCCTTCTTTGTGGTATGGGGCTGGGCCCTTTGGCGAGGCAAGAAGATCAGCGTTACTGACGGGACCTTTAGAGCAGGCATCCTGACAGGGTGCCTTTTCTCGATCGAATTCATCTTCCTCTACCTCGCCCTGGATATGACCACCGTCGCACGTAATTCGATTTTTTGGTACTCGATGCCTCTCTGGATGGCGATTGGAGCCCACTTCCTAATTGCAGGGGAACGTCTGAATGGACAACGTATTCTGGGGCTCATCATCTCAATAGCTGGTCTTGTCTGGGCTTTTTCAGATCGAGGCTTGGATGGGATGTCTGGGAATTGGGTTGGGGACCTGATGAGCATACTCGGTTCAATCTGCTGGGCTGGGATCGGTCTCTCAGTACGAGTGAGTAAGCTCAAAGAGACAAGCATTGAAATGCAGCTTCTTTACAATCTGGCGGTTTCCGCAATTATTTTACTGCCCTTTTCCCTATTCTTCGGTGACTGGATTCGAGACCTACAAACCGTTCATATCTACATGCTCACCTTCCAGATCCTAGTGGTAGTAGCTGGTGGGTTTCTAGTTTGGTTCTGGGTCCTGACAATTTATCCAGCCTCCGACATGGCCTCCTTCGGCTTCCTGACACCCGCCTTTGGTGTCATTTTCAGTTGGCTTTTCCTAGACGAGGCAATCAGTTTCACTATCGTTGGTGCATTGGTACTGATTTCTATTGGAATTGTCCTTATCAACTACAAACCAAAGCAACCCAAACCAGTCTAAACAAATCTCTCATTCCTGGATGGTCCTCCCCCAGTCGTCCTCCACAAATAGTTGATAGTGAATTACAGTCTAACCATAGTGTTTCATATTTATGACATTTAAGTACTTTCTTAGCAAACAGATCAAGACCAATTCACTTTGACGATTTAGGTCAATATATTTAGAAACAATGGAGACAGACCATGAAATGGCTCATCACCATCCTCACCACAGCGCTGACTACAACTGGCTGTATGCTTGAGTCGCCCAACCCGTGTGAGAACAGCCCAATTGGTTGTGATGTGGTACCGTATACTGCCCCCCCACCTAAGCCAAGCCAACCTAGCGTTACTCCTACTGCCGGAACAGAATCCATTACAATTTCTTATGCCACGTCGGGTGCTTCCTACTACTTCGTTCATTCTTCTGAAACATTGCCAGTTGGCGTACAGAATCAGATTGAAACAACATCCTCCACTCATACCTTCACTGGATTAGATCCCAACAAAGAATACCATTATACTGTTACTGCTGTTAATGATTCAGGTATATCACCCCCTTCTACTACAGTAAAAAGTCAGCCCGGTGTGGCTGCTACAACGCTCGCTGTCAGCCCAACAACAGACACAAGCAATACTGTTACTTGGACTGCTGTTAACGGTGCTGACGATTATATTGTGTATATGAGCACCGCTACACCAGTTACTACTGCTGACACTGCTGTGAATGCTGGCACTGGCACATCATATGTACATAGTGGATTGACTGCTGGTGATACTTGGTACTACATGGTAACTCCACGCAATGAAGTTGGTGCTGCTACAAGCGCTGAAGTATCTACAGAGGTACTACCACAGACACCAGGCACACTATCAGCAGCACCAAAGGCTGAAGGCGGAGCAGTGACACTATCTTGGACTGCTTCTGCAGGGCATGATGGATATAACATCTTGTATGCTGCTGGTTCACAGACACTTGCATATCTACAAGCTAATGGTTCAACAAAGGCTATTACGAATACATCCAAAGTTTCACAGAACATTTCATCACTGAATATCAATCAGCTTGGCTCATATGTCATTGCAGCATATAACTCAGCTGGTAATTCAGTGTATTCGAATGTCGTTGAAGAGCAGGCTGTTCCTAGGATTCCACAGCTACAGACACCAGATGTATCAAAGCCAGGTAAAGTTACGCTGACTTGGATTGATAATAACGGAGTCAATAGCTTCAAGGTGTATAGAATGACAGGCTCCAGTGGTAATCCAGAAACTGCTGGAACATTGATAGCTACATTGAGTGGTTCTACTATGACATACACTGACACAGGCTTTCCTGCTTATGGCGGAACTACATATAGATATTCCGTTGTGCCAGAAGGTGGAGGTGGTGTTGGTAATATTGGGACACGCCGAAATGCTGTTCCAACAGAGCCAGCTTGGGAGACTATTGTAGAAGATGTTCAGATTTACAATACTCTACAAGTTGCTGGCACTTCAACAGGTGAGGCATTTGTATTAGGCAACGAATGGAATGAGCCAACAATGGATGCTACCCTACGGAAGTATAATAATGTAGCAGAGCTTGATTATAGTGTTATCCTTGCAAGCGGAACTAATAGCCAGGGATACGATAGAGCATTGGCTTTGACAGTTGCTCCAGATGGTAACTTAATGACATTGATGAGACATACTGTTACTAATATGCCTAGTCACTTGACAACTTCAGGCACACAATTAGTCTATGTCCTATCTAAAATCGATCAGTCAAATGGTTCGGTTATGTGGGATGTAGTAATAAATCCATATACTGATGCTCAGTGGACAAGTGTTGGTACTTATCATTCATTTGCAAATAGTAAGTGGGTAGGCTTATTAGCAGATATGGTTGTAGATTCCTCAGGTAATGCTTATGTTGCTTGGGGCTCTACTGGCGCCTCTGGTTGGGTAAAGTATGATACGAACGGCACATTAACTGCCAGTTATGATAGAGTAGCAGATACTACTGGTGAGATACTTGGACGATATAGTAGTAAGCCTGCTGTTGTAGTATTACCAGATGATTCATTCTTTTGGTTCCAGCACGTTGAGAAAAACTCAACAGATTATTTGATGGGTTCAAAGTGGGCTTCAGATGGCAGTGTCATCTTTAAGAATCGCACATTGGATGTATCACGCTTGGCTTACTATAATCATCCTAATTGGGAAAGAAGAAGTGTTACTAATGGTGGCATAGGTGTTGGGGGTAGGGGCTCCAACTCAAGACAGGGTGGAACTGCTGTCGCAGATGCTGTTGGAAACATTTTCGTTGCATTTACTAATATGACTGACAGGGTATTGAAGTTCAACTCTGAAGGCACATATATTGGCGGCACAAGTGATGGCATTGATTCATGGATGGATGAATTTGTGTTGGCTACCAACGGACAGGACATTTATGTTGTTTCCGCAGATGGTGCTCCAGACATGAATCCAAAGATAGCACGTTTTGACAATACTCTAGCCACTAAAC
>DPLM01000079.1 GCA_003541985.1 Deltaproteobacteria bacterium
AGCCAACAATGAAATTTGTTCACCAAGCTACCTCTGAAAGAATTCTTTTTACCTCCTGTATCTTCTGTTCGATCTGTAAACGAGTGATCTTGCGGTCCATCTTGCGTAGGACATTGTCTTCAATGTGCTGGAAGGGCATGTCTAGATAGGCACGAAATCGCTTATCCGCAGCGAAGGCTGCTAAAACATCGCCTGTAAAGGTGTTGGGATAGCAGTAGAAGAGGTGAACCCAAAAATCACCTTCCAAGGAACTGATGGAACATAGCAACTCTGTAAGTTCCAACTGGCCTCGATCTCTACCGAAGGAAGAAGTGTCCTGTGAGATCAGATTGATTTCCTTAACCCCTCTGCTCACTAACTGTTGAATCTCGTTCACGATGGACGGGACACTACGGCTACTCAGCAATCCCCGCAACGTCGGAATGTTGCAGAAAGAGCACATATTAGAGCAACCTTCAGCAATCTTGACGTAAGCAAAATGGCGAGGAGTAGACTGCTGCTTTTCCTGATCCTCAAATTGCTGGTAGTGTGGCTTGGGCTGCACAAGAGAAAGTTGCTTGCCTGGCTCTCTGCGCACCTGATCCAACAAGGGAACAATCTCACCAAAATCCTGAGAGCCTAGCAAAGCATCTAGTTCTGGAAGTTCTTGCAGTAAGTCCTCGCGGTAGCGCTGGCTCAAACAACCGGCTGCAACCAACGCCGAACAGTGTCCAGTCTTTTTGAACTCGCTTAGCTTAAGAATACGCTGGACGGATTCTTCGGTATCTGAAGTCAGGAAAGAGCGGGTGTTGACGACTAGAGCATCAGCTTCCTGTGGTTCGAGCGTGAGTGTGTAGTGATTTTGGGAAAGGTGGTGGAGCATGGTTTCTGAGTCCACCCAGTTTTTCGAACAACCGAGCGTCTCGACATACACCTTGACCCTTCCCGCAGTTTGTGCAGGCATAGGAAATGCCCAAGGCAAGATCAGGCGGTTTTTTCTGTTTCTACTTCAGCCTTTGGCTTGTTGACCTGAGTGCTGACTTCTTCGAGTAATGATGGAACTGGTTGTGGCTTGGCAGCTTTACGACTCTTAGGTTTTTTGAGGGCACTGAGTGCATCGTTTTCACTTCCAACTAACTGCACAACAGCCATTTCGGAAGCATCACCCAAACGGCGCTTGGCTAACTTGATCACACGGCAGTAGCCTCCGGGGCGTTCCTTGTAGCGCTCAGCTATCTCCCCAAAGAGATTTTCCATCGCCAGTTTGCTTTTTAAAAAGCGTAGGGCTTGACGCCGGGCGTGTAGATCGCCACGTTTGGCAAAGGTAATCATCTTCTCTAAAGGTGCCCGAACCTCTTTGGCTCGGGCTAGGGTACAGATGACTTCCCCGTTTTCGAGTATTGAAGTCACCATGTTGCGCATCATTGCTCGGCGGTGTGGTGAGGAAACTCCAAGCTTTCTTCCAGCTTTCAAGTGTCGCATGGTCGATTATTCTTTCTTTGCTTTTTCAACAGGATTTGCGTCAGGGTCGAAGTTTTCCAGCTTCATTCCCAGCGACAGGTTCATAGCTGACAAAATCGTTTTGATTTCATTGAGCGATTTTCGCCCAAAATTCTTGGTTCGCAGCATCTCTGCTTCTGTTTTCTGCACCAGATCTGCAATGGTTTCGATTTTCGCATTCTGTAGGCAGTTGATGGAGCGAACAGAGAGTTCCAACTCGCTGACACTGCGATAAAGATTATCGTTTGTCGGAGCTTCTTCAACGTCCAAATCCTCATCTGGTTCAATCCGTTTTTCTGGATCAAAATTGATAAAGACTTCCATGTGCTCTTTCATGATCTTGGCAGCATAAGCTACACTATCAATCGGATTGACTGCCCCAGAGGTCCAAACTTCCATGTCCAGTTGATCTTGCTTCTGCTCGTCGACTATTTGAGTGGATATCTTATAGTTCACTCTCTTAATCGGCGAATGATTTGAGTCCAGATAGATCATGTTGACAGGTAGTTCTCTATTTTGGTTTTCCTCAGCTGTCACATAACCTTTATTCATCCGCACGTAAAGAGTCATGCTCAGCGTTGCATTCTCTTCCAAGTGAGCAATCTCACAATCTGGATTGAGAATCTCAGCCTTGTTGAATGTGGAGATATCCTCACCTCTCAATATACAAGGGCCTTCACCAATCAATTCCAATTCGATAATATCGTCTTCAAATTGCTGAATATCAAGATTCTTGATATTCAGAATGATCTGGACAACATCTTCAAGAATTCCTGGCAGTTGGGTGAACTCATGTGCAACCCCTTCAATCTGAACTGCGAAAACTGCACTTCCACGGATAGAGGAGAGCAGTGTTCTCCGCAACATATGGCCAATGGTCAAACCAAAGCCAGGCTCCAAGGCCTCTACCGCAAAATGTCCGTATTCGTTGCTAAGGGTGTCGACTTCCACTTTGAGCATTTCTGGCCAAAGCATTTCGTCAACATGAGTGGACGGACTTGCTGTATTTACGGCGCTGGCTGCTGATTCAGTCTCTTGCAGTTCTTCGTTCATTTTCTAGTCCATTAGGAGTACTGGTCAGAGAAACAGGGACAAATTCTGTCAGATTCGGCGCTGCTTTGGTGGTCGGCAACCGTTGTGGGGAACTGGGGTTACGTCCTGAATGCTGGTAACACGAACACCTTCAAATCCCGCTAGTGCGCGTAGAGCAGATTCACGGCCCGAACCTGGACCTTTGACACGGATCTGAACTTCTTTCAAACCATTATCAATCGCTTTTCGCATTGCATCTTCAGCAGCTACTTTGGCAGCGAAAGGAGTGCTCTTGCGTGATCCTTTGAAGCCATGAAGTCCCGTGCTCGACCATGATATGATGTTGCCTCGGACGTCTGAAATACTGACGATCGTGTTGTTGAATGATGCCTGAATATGAGCGATACCTTGCTCAATATTTTTTTTCTCTTTCTTTTTTCTTTTGACCTTGCTCATGAACTGCTCTTACTAAAGTTAGATAGAGAATTAGCTATTTTTTCTTGCGGCTGACTGCCAGCTTGCGCGGTCCTTTACGTGTTCGGGCATTGGTCTTTGTTCGTTGGCCACGAACTGGTAAGCCCTTACGATGTCGTAGTCCTCGATAATTTCCTAAGTCCATCAAACGCTTGATGTTAAGGTTGATTTCCCGACGCAGATCGCCTTCCACCTGATGTACGCCCTCAATCGCACCACGCAGACGGGCAACTTCTTCGTCACTCAACTCTACTGTCTTGGTATCTCGGTCAATACCTGTTGTAGCGAGGATCTTATTCGCTGTTGGACGGCCAATTCCATAAATGTACGTCAGCGCAACCTCAATGCGCTTAGCTCTGGGTAAGTCCACACCGGATATTCTTGCCATGATCTCCTAGCGTAAGCGAAGTGTCTGTGCCTGCCCCGGACTACGGCGTTTACGGGTCTTCTTCATGAAGCCATCGTAGTTTTGGTTCAGCAGGAAGGATTCAATTTGATTCACCAAGTCCAGTCCAACACCCACTACTATCAGCAGGGCTGTTCCACCGAACTGGAAGGGAACATTGAAAACGAATAATAGTATGCTAGGCAGGATACAGATTATCGACAGATAAACTGCTCCGCCGAATGTTAGCCGAGTCAATACAGCATTGATGTATTCTGCTGTCTTTTTACCTGGGCGAATGCCAGGAATGTAGCCGTTGTGACGCTTCATCTCGTCTGCAATCTTGACCGGATTGAATTGAATCGCCGTGTAAAAGAAGCAGAAGAAAAAGATCAACATCACAAAGAGCAGAGAGTGTAGTAGGCGACCGGGCAGCAGTTGATCACTGATTGCCTGAACCCAAGGCGTTGTTGTGAAACCGGCAATTGTGGCTGGGAACGCTAATATTGAAGAGGCAAAGATGGGTGGAATCACCCCAGCAGAATTGATTTTCAGTGGAAGGTGCGAAGCTTGACCACCATACATGCGATTGCCCTGCATTCGCTTGGCATACTGCACAGGAATCTTGCGGTACGAAGTCTCGATGAAAACGACAGCGAAGATAACCACAACCATCAGGACTAATGTAATCAGCAGTACTAGGATAGGAATTTGTCCAGCTTGTACCAATTGAATTGCGTTGACAGTTGATCCTGGTATTTCAGCCACGATTCCAGCAAAGATGATGAGTGAAATACCGTTTCCGATCCCACGTTCGTTGATTTGCTCACCGATCCACATCAAGAAAGCTGTGCCTGCTGTCAGCGTGATGATTGTCAACAGCCGGAAGCCCCATGGGTTCATCGTTGATATAACCACTGGCGATCCGTCTGGAGCAGCCATACTTTCCAAACCAACGGCAATACCGAAGCCCTGAATCAAGCTGAGTAGTATCGTGCCGTAGCGAGTGTAGAGAGTGATTTTCTTGCGGCCTGCCTCACCCTCTTTGGAGAGACGTTCTAAGTAAGGAAAAACCACCGTCAGCAGTTGCATGATGATCGAGGCACTAATATAGGGCATTACCCCGAGCGCAAAGATCGTCAGACGTGCCAGCGCTCCACCCGTGAACATGTTGAAGAAGCGAAGGATGGAACCCTGCTGTGCTTCAAAGAAAGCGGTTAGTGCTGTACCATCAATACCCGGAGTCGGGATGTGGGCCCCAATCCGGAACACCAGCAGCATAAGGACCGTGAAGATAATTCGGTCCCGTAAGTCTTCAATTCGGAAGATATTTCGAACGATTTCAAGCATATTAGCCAATTGTCACCGTGCCACCCGCAGCCTGGACCTTTTCAATCGCTGCTTCGCTGGCTAATTCTACCTCAATTGTCAATTTTTTGGTTAATTTGCCTTCTGCCAATAGTTTAACCGGAATGCTATCTTTCTTGATGAAACCGAGTTCCTCTAACTTTGATCGATTCACCGTGTCTCCGCTAGCAATTCGCTCATTGGACTCTAGAAAAGCTAAGTTGAGAGGCCGGCTGATTATCTTGTTGAGGGGTTTAAAACCAAATTTGGGTAACCGGCGACTAATTGCCATCTGACCACCTTCAAATCCTCTTTTAGTTGAGTAGCCAGCTCTTGATTTTTGTCCTTTCTGGCCTTTACCGCAGGTTTGTCCCCAGTTACTGCCAGGGCCGCGGCCAACTCGCTTTCTTTTGCTATTTTTGATGCTTGGCAATTCGTGAAGTTGCATAGTTATTCTACCTCTTCGACTTTGAGCAGATGGTGCACCTTGCTGATCATGCCCCGTATGTGCGGGCTGTTAGCCAACACGCGAGAACTGTTTGTCTTTCGTAAACCCAAACCGCGAATAGTTGCACGGACTTTTTCGTTGGATCCAATAACGCTACGGACCAACGTTACTTTGATTTGATTGGTACTCATTTTTAGAACCTGATGTGTTCAACTTCTTTACCTCGACTCCTTGCAACTTCCTCAAAACCGCGCAGCTTTAGCAATGCATCTATCGTCGCACGAGTTAAATTATGTGGATTCCGTGAACCTAAGCATTTCACAGTAATATCGGCAATCCCCACGGATTCCATTACTGCGCGCACTGCTGCTGCTGCAATGATTCCATGGCCAGGTTTGGCTGGCTTCATTAGTACGGAACCGGCACCGAAGCGCCCAATAATCTCATGGGGAATGGAAGTTCCTTCTAAACGCACGCGCTGCATCTGCTTGGAAGCTTCTGCAACTCCTTTGCGGATTGCTTCTGTCACCTCATTAGCCTTACCTAGCCCTAGTCCAATTTTACCAGAACCATCTCCCACAACCACCAATGCACTGAAGCTGAATCGGCGTCCTCCCTTGACAACCTTGGCAACACGATTGACCTTGATCACGCGTTCGATCAGCTCACTTTCGTTTCTTCTCTCACTCAAAGCAGTTTCCTTTATAAAGAATCAGAAGTTGAGGCCTTCGCTGCGAGCAGCTTCGGCCAAGGCCTTAACACGTCCATGATAAATGAATCCGCCTTTGTCGAAAACTACTTGCTTAATACCTTTTTCTTTAAGGCGTTGGGCAATGTCAGTCCCGACCAGTATTGCGCTCTCCATTCCGTCTTTCTCTGAAAAACGCTCGCGAGCTTCCAATGTTGAGGCTGAAGCCAACGTGTTTTGGCCCAAGTCATCAATCGCCTGCACGTAGATGTGGCGTGATGACTTGAAAACACATAGTCTTGGTCGTTCTGCAGAGCCGCTGACTTTTTTCCGAACACGGCGATGGCGTGCTAACCGGGCTTCTCGTTTTTTCTGGGCAATAGACTTCATGTTACCTGGGTCTCAATTATTTTTTACCACTCTTTCCAGCTTTTCGTAGGATTTTCTCTCCTTCAAACAGGACTCCCTTGCCCTTGTAAGGCTCGGGTGGTCGCATCTGCTTGATCAATGCTGCGACTTGACCCAGCGCCTGTTTATCGCACGACTCGAGAACAATCTGAGTATTTGCGTTAACTTTTGCATCTACAATATCTGGTAGCTCGTATTTAATCGGGTGTGAATAACCTAAGTTGAGTTCGAGAGTTTTCCCACTGATCGCAGCTCTGTAACCGACTCCAACCAAACGAAGTTGCTTTTGAAAGCCCGCACTGACTCCAGTGATCATATTGTTCAATAGAGAGTAGAGTGTCCCCATCTGGGTTCGCGCTATCGTGTCTCCTTTGTAATCTGCCAGAATCTTGATCTCGTCATTTTTTTGTTCCATTTGCAGCTTTTCGTGCAAGCTAGCCTGCTGTCGCCCTTTTGGTCCGGTTACTAGAATTTGATTCTCATCAATCTGGATTTTCACAGATTGAGGGATTTTGATTGGACGTCTACCGATACGTGACATGTGTTCCTCTTTACTGGCTCACCATACTTGGCAAAGCACTTCTCCACCAATTTTGCGTGAGCGACATTCCTTGTCTGACATGACTCCATGTGAAGTCGACAAAATCGAAATCCCCTGTCCACCTAGCACTTTCTTCAGATCTTGAGAGCGCTGGTAGGTTCTCAAACCTGGTTTGCTGACACGTTCAATTTTCCGAATGACTCGTTTACCCTCATAGTATTTGAGTTGGACTACTAATTCTCTAAACGCACCGCTCGGCATCACTTCGTAGCTAGTGATAAAACCTTCTTCTTTAAGCACATCAAGGATGTGCTGCTTGATCTTCGAGTGTGGTACCCGGGTCTCGGCGTGCATTCGCTGATTAGCGTTACGAATGCGGGTCAACAAATCAGCAATGGGATCTGACATAGACATAGCGAATCACCAACTCGATTTAGTTACGCCAGGAATCAAGCCCTGATTGGCCTTGAGACGGAAGCAGATACGGCACATTCCAAAACGGCGTAGATAACCTTTGGGGCGTCCGCAGAAGGAGCAGCGGCTGTAGTTACGTATCTCGAATCGCTGCTTGCGATTGCACTTGTTGATTAATGCCTTTTTTGCCATGAATTACTTTCGGAAAGGGAAGCCCAGACCCTTCAACAAGCCCAGTGCCAGTTGATCGTTCTGCGCAGTCGTTACGATGGAGACGTTCATACCCCGGATTCTATCAATCTGGTCGAAGTCAATCTCCGGAAAAATAAGCTGTTCCTTAATTCCCAAATTGTAATTGCCTTTGCCGTCGAAGCCTTTGGGAGAAATACCACGGAAATCTTTGACGCGAGGCAGAGCAATCTGTACCAGTCGATCCAAGAAGCTCCACATTCGCTCGCGGCGCAGTGTTACCATACAACCGATCTGCATTCCCTCACGGAGTTTAAATCCTGCAATGGATTTGCGAGCTCTTGTGACTACAGGTTTTTGACCAACAATCTGAGCCAATTGCTCTGTAGCTTGATCAATGGACTTTGGATTTTGGACAGCTTCTCCCAGTCCAACATTGACAGTCACCTTGGAAATTTTGGGAATCAGATGTATATTTTGGATTGAGAATTCCTCTTTAATCTGAGGAGAAACTGTCTCCGAATAAAGTTGTTGCAGGTTCACGGCTTGGCCTGATTTAGAGAGTTTTTCCTGTTTTCACACAGATGCGTTGCTTTGTCCCATTTTCAGAGGTATTGCGGAAACGCACTCCCTTCTCAAGGTCTGGGCTTAGCAGGGCTACGTTGGAAATATGGATAGGGCCTTCCGCGTCCTTGATGCTTCCTTGTTCACCGTTGCGCTGTGCTTTCGCATGCTTGGTCTGCATATTAGCACCTTCAACGATCACACGCTTTTTATTCCAATCCACGTAGTTGATCTTGCCTTGTAGGCCGCGGCTCTTACCAGCAATGACGATTACTTCGTCTCCCACTTTGAGGCGGGATATTTTTCTTTCACGCATAAAACGTCTCTATGTCGATTGATATTAGAGAACTTCTGGTGCCAGTGACACAATCTTCATAAATTTGCTGCTACGTAATTCACGAGCGACTGGCCCGAAAATACGAGTTCCTACTGGCTCACGCTTGTTATCAAGGATTACTGCCGCGTTTCGATCAAATTTGATGTATGATCCGTCTGCTCGCCGCACTTCCTTGGTAGTACGGACAATCACTGCTTTGACCACGTCACCAGATCTCACTTTTGAATTTGGTATCGAATCTTTCACCGAGGCAACGATAATATCGCCTAAGCCTGCATAGCGTCGCTTGGATCCTCCTAAAACTTTAATACACATCAGGCGTTTAGCTCCGGAATTGTCTGCGACTTCCAGAATACTTTGCATTTGAATCATGCGGCTCCCGTTGTGTTATCTTTGATAGAAAGCAAGCGCCAAGTCTTTGTCTTACTGATCGGGCGACACTCGATGATCGAGACATAGTCTCCTGTTCGTGCCCGATTTTGTTCGTCATGCGCTTTAAATTTTTTGGATCGGCGGATCGTTCGCTTGTAGAGTGGATGTTTGACCACGGTCTCGATTTTGACCACGATTGACTTGTCCATCTTATCGCTGACAACTACACCGCTACGAATCTTCTTATTCTCTGTCATGCCTTGCGCTCAGAAATGAGTGTCTTCAGGCGGGCTATATCACGTCGGTTTTTCTTAATGACCGAGGTATCTTCCAAGTTGCCCAGTACCTTGTTGAAACGATTGCGGAGCTGTGATTCCTGTAACTCAGCAATCTTGCTATGGATTTCCTGATCTCCGAGGGCGCGGAAGTCTTCGTTCTTCATATGATCAAGCTGCGTTTGATGATTTTGGTCTTCACTGGCAACTTGTAACCTGCTAGAGTCAGTGCTTTTGTTGCCACGTCTTCGTCTACCCCATCAATCTCGTAAAGCACTCGTCCCGGCAGAATCGGGGTAACCCACGAATCGACAGAGCCTTTTCCTTTACCCATACGAGTTTCGGCAGGGCGCTTGGTGATCGGCTTGTCCGGGAAAATACGAATCCAAGTCTTACCCCCGCGTTTGAGGGTTCGGTTGATTACCCGGCGAGCTGCCTCAATCTGGCGAGCACTGACATACCCTCTTCCAGTTGCTTGTAGCCCAATCGCTCCAAAACTGACGGCGCTAGCATTGTAAGATTCTCCAGTCATTCGGCCACGCATCTGTTTACGATGTTTGGTCCGCTTCGGCATCATCATAGCTTACCTCTCTCGTCTTCTTGATCTGCGTAAATTATTACGACCAAAACTTTCCCCTCGATAGACCCAGACTTTCACTCCAGTAATACCATATGTTGTCAGAGCCTCCGCAAAACCGTAGTCGATGTTGGCTCGCAAGGTATGCAATCGTACTCGACCCTCACGGGCCCATTCGGTTCGAGCCATTTCTGCTCCGTTGAGCCGACCTGCAATCATGATCTTACAGCCCTCAATATTCATCCGCATCGCTGTTGCTAGGGTCCGCTTCATTGCTCGACGGAAAGCAACTCGACGCTCCAACTGTGATGCAATGTTTTCAGCAATTAATTGTGCGTCGATTTCCGGCCGCTTGATCTCTCGAATATTGATTGCAATGTCCTTTTTAAATTTATTGAGAAGGCTTTTGCGAATTCGCTCTACTTCATCTCCCTTGCGACCAATAATTATTCCTGGCTTGGCTGTGAAGATATTGATCTTAGTTTTCTTCGAAGCTCGCTCTACTTCGATCTTCGAGATCGAAGCCTTTTTCAAGCGATTTTTGACGAAGTGCTGGATGTCAAGATCCTCTTTAAGAGTCTCTGCATAACTTTTTTCTGCGTACCACCTCGAATTCCAATTCTTATTGACACACAGACGAAAGCCAATCGGGTTAACTTTTTGTCCCATAACTTTTCTCTCAGTTGGCCGATTCAACGACGATTGTGATGTGGCTGCTCCGCTTGTGAATTCGAGAAGCTCGACCCATTGCTCGAGGGCGGAAGCGCTTGAGTGTACTGGCTTCGTTAGCGTAGGCTTCCTTGATCACCATTTCATCAACGTCAGCTGATGAATCTCGGTTCATCGCGTTGGCAACAGCAGACTGGATCAGCTTGTAGATCACAGGGGATGAGTTACGTGGTGTGTTTTGCAAGATTGCCAGAGCCGTGCTCACATCCTTATTTCGAACATTGTCCAGCACCAACCGAACTTTACGGGGTGCGATTCGGATTCCTTTAGCGGTAGCTCTCGCTTGCATCATTTCTTCCCGCGCTTGTCAGTTTTCGCAATATGTCCGCGGTAGGTCCGAGTGGGCGCAAATTCACCCAGCTTATAGCCGACCATATCCTCAGTAATGAAAACTGGAATGAATTTGTTGCCATTGTGGACGGCAATGTTGGTACCGACAAATTCTGGCAGGATCACTGAGCGGCGTGACCAAGTCTTGATCAGCTTGCGGTCGTTTTTCTCTTTGGCCGCTAACACCTTTTTTTCTAGGTGGTCATCGACGAAAGGACCTTTCTTCAAAGATCGTGTCATTATTTTCTCCTCCGTACGATGTACTTGTCAGTGGACTTGTTGTTGCGTGTTTTGTAGCCCTTGGTCGGTACACCCCAAGGAGTGACTGGATGGCGTCCACCAGATGTTCGACCTTCTCCTCCACCATGAGGGTGGTCCACAGGATTCATCACAACACCTCGAACAGTCGGGCGGAAGCCTTTCCAGCGCTTGCGACCAGCTTTCCCTACATCCAAATTCATGTGTTCGCTGTTGCCCACTGTACCGATAGTAGCCAGACATTCGACGCGCACTTTTCGAATTTCACCTGATTTCAGCTTGAGCTGTGCGTAGTCTTCATCTTTAGCCATGAGTTGAACAGATGCTCCGGCGCTTCGGGCCAACTGGGCACCTTTACCTTGCTTCAATTCCACACAATGGAGACTTGCTCCAACAGGAATTCGACCAATGGGTAGCGTATTGCCTGTACGGATATCAGCTGTCGAACTACTGATTACCTCATCTCCAACTTTCAGTCCGTCTGGGTAGATAATGTAGCGCTTCTCTCCGTCTACATATTGCAGAAGAGCAATGCGAGCGCTCCGGTTAGGATCATATTCAATCGCGACTACTTTAGCAGGTATACTAGTTTTGTTGCGCTTGAAATCAACAATCCGATAGCGCCGTTTGTGACCGCCACCTCGATGTCGCACGGTGATTCGGCCATTAGAGTTGCGCCCACCTTTTTTAGAGAGTTTCTCCGTGAGGCTTTTCTCCGGTTTGTTTTTGGTAACTTCCTCGAAACGGAAGCCACTCATGTCTCTACGACCTGGAGATGTCGCTTTGAATCGCTGGATGCTCATGATCTACCTGGGTGCCGGAAACGAATTAGTAATTGGCAATGAACTCGATATTGTTACCCTCAGCCAAGGTCACGATGGCTTTCTTCCAAGGAGTACTCTTGCCGACGAAACGTCCCATGCGCTTTTGCTTGGACTTGGTGTTCAAGGTGTTGACTTTGACAACCTTGACTTTGAAGGCTAGTTCGACAGCTCTCTTAATTTGCCGTTTAGTTGCCTTCGAAGATACTTGCAGCGTGTACTTGTTCTGCATTTCCTGAATGATGGTTGATTTCTCAGTCATTACAGGACGTTGCAGTATATTGAATAATTCCATCAGCCTAGCCTTTCTTCGAGGACTGGAATCGCGTCCTTGGCCAAGAGCAGACGATCATGGTTGACAATCTCATAGGCATTGACGCTTGCTGCTCTAAGAACTTTCACATTAGGAAGGTTTTTCGATGCTCGCTCCAAGTTATTATCAACATCTTTGACGACTACCAAGCACTTCCTCTCTGTAAACTTGCAGAGGATATCATTAAACGCCTTGGTCTTGTGCGTAGGCAACTCCAGTTGCTCCAACACGGAAAGTTGCTCCCGTCTTGTTCTTTCTGATAGCGCAATTCGGACAGCCTTGCGGCGCGCCTTCTGGTTAATCTTTACTCCATGGTCACGAGGCTGAGGACCAAAAACCACTGGACCGTGTCGCCAAATCGAGTTCTTTACGCTACCGACTCGTGCTCGGCCTGTTCCTTTTTGTCTCCAAAGTTTGCGAGTACTACCTGAAATTTCGGATCGCTGCAGCGTAGAGTGTGTCCCCTGACGCGTTTCATTTCGGTATGCGACAATTGCTTCCTGCAAGATGCGCGAAGAATATTCTTCTTGA
>DPLM01000066.1 GCA_003541985.1 Deltaproteobacteria bacterium
GGAGCGAACATGTTGGTGTAGTCGAGCACTGATGGCCCCGAGTTGTTCAAAGCTACTGTTCAGGTTTGCTGTTGAAGAGGGTTCGACTCCCGTCATGAGAGTGAAAGCTACCACAAAACGATGTTCTCCCTCCAATTCGAAGCTTGTTAGAAGGCCTCCCGTTTTGACTATTAGTGGCTCTGGGGTTTCGACAATCTCTTCTTCACGCAAGGCTACGATCCAATCCAGTTCGGACTCGATCTCTTGTTGGGAATGGTAGCCCGGTCGATAAACTCGGAGCACTATCTGGCGTCTACCGCCGGGCTCTTCTGCACGAAATGTTGCATTTTCAGAGATGGTCAGCAATTCAACGTTAGTTTGGGGATCAAGATCCCATTTTTCAAGCAAACCAATTGCTCCTTGCCGCAGCCTTTCGATTAATTGATCGTCATATAATCCTGTCATTTCGAATACTTGGCACAAAAAATAGATAAGAGTGCAACTTTTCTGGGTTAATTGACAGATTCAATGAAACGCTCAATCTCCTCAAGAATCATGGTACGGTCGTGAAGCTGTTCGATCCATCGGCTTGGGAAAACACCTGTACCTCCAGCTGCTCCAAGAAGGGCGCCTAAGATGGCGCCACGATGGCAGTTATCACCACCGGCTTCCGCATTGGTAATCAAGGCTTGCTCAGCATCAGTCTCGTACTTGGCCAGTAGATAAAGTACTGAAGGAACGGAGTGCTCAATGTAGCACGCAGGGCTGAAAATCGGGCCGATGACGTCCTGATCCTGCCAATTTTTACGACCAGCTTCTTCAAGCAATTTGTTTAGGCGAAGTCCCAGGGATTGAGTGGCCTCCAGCATCTGATCTTTAAGATCAGCTGAGCGCTCTTGTTGAAGCAATTTGTGTAAAAGCTCCATGACGGGCTCTGCGTAGTGCTCCAGCTTGGGAGATTGATGAGTCAGTCGTAATTGAGTACGAATCGTCAACCAATCTCCAATGGATTTGATGAGAACCGGAGGAAGCAGGATGAGGCCTCCAACAGATGCAGTGTTGTGATCTTCTGCGCCGGCACAGTTCTTAGCAGGCTTACCATTGTTCCAGTTGGCAAAAAAATCCCGATGGAAGGACTCAGCATAGGTGTCCTGATGGCTGTCTGCGGTGGTCATGAAATCAATGTAGGCCGCCAAAAATCTATCTGCTGAGTAATTTAGCATAGAACTCCGTAATAAGACCCGCAGACACTGAAGGTTCAAAGTGTTTTCACCGGCCCGCAGTGCATGGTGGTAGTGGAGTTTGGGCCTGGCCCAGAATTCCTTGCGTCCTTTGAGGATCACATCCCCTACGATGCTGCCGTGCTGTTTGCCCCGCCCATGCCCTCCTGTGTTAGACAGGTGCAGCAGAGAATTTGGATGAAATTCCTTGGGAGCCTCCATGTTGCGGATCGGACCGTAGTCTTGCTTGAGTGCTTTGGTGTCGTAGTACCAATGAACAGGCATTGCGAGAGCATCTCCGATGAACATACCGAGGAGCATTCCACGAATTTTTTCTGGTTTATAAGGATTCATGAGATAGGGGAATTCGAATTAATAATTATAGAGTTAAATATTTTTGCACATTTTATTTGATTTTAATCAATTTCATATTGGAATTCTCGGTTGAACTTCCCAAGGTTTTTTTAACAGACTTTTTGAACCCCCACAAAAAGCTCAGAAAAAATCTATCTCGAAACCATCAACTGAACCCAAATCTTCTGATATTCAAACTGCACGAATGGCCTACCCCACTTCATCTTGAAGAGGTTGCATAGGGCACTGAGTTGCAACTGAATGGCAGATCATCAATTTCCTAATCATGGCAGCTAGCTGGCTCTTGTCACAATAAGAAATTGTTTATCAGACGCTAAAAAGTCAATAAGTTCCTCACAGACTAACTCGCCTGTTCGAATCAATTCTCAGAGATGAGTGATTGCAGAGAGCATGATTCCTATTGGACTGTTGAATCACTGCTAATGTCAGGCAATTACAGGCCCATATCTTTCGATTAATCTCAAACAGAGAAATGAACATGAACTAAGAGAGTGTTTTTCAGGAATTTGGACGAAAAAGTTTTTAGACTATAAAGAATTGGGTGTTCGTGACTAGCTTGGCCTATCTGACTGCTTCCCTTGTTTTGGCCTCCGATACTCGTGTGACTTTGGTACCTGGTAGACCACATCCTTAATTTGCAGCGTGTGAAAAAGCTAGACAGGACGCCAAGTGTGATTTTGGTCTATATGGTGGGTAATTTGTCGGGAGTTAATCAGCAGAAAATTTCTGTAGCCAAGTGGCTGGCTGCTCAGGTAGAGATCTTAATTGTTGATGAACGGTCGGTTGGGATCGACACTAAGACCAAAGCCTACCTGCATGAATGGATTTGGAAATGGCTGATCAGGGCACGTCAATCTTCTTGATCAGTTCTGATATGTCCGAAATCAATTTAGTGTTAGATCGAATCATCGTAATTTACGACTTTGAGATTAAGAGAGACCTGAAAAACAACCGAAATTATGAGGTGATGAGTACCAGAATCATAAATTGGATTCATAACTGAATGCTCAGAAGGGTTGTTCGGCAAAGTAAATCATTTGATTCCATTTTTTTCACTATTAAAATCTTTTCAAAAAATTATTTCCCTCCTTCCTGTTTTTGACTGTCTTGCTTTCTTCATGATAGCTGTTAAAGAATCTCAACACCCATCAACTACTCAAAATTGAGCTCTCAATGTGCAGTGGATTTGTAAAAAAATTAACTCTACCCAGAGACTCTATTAAAAATACAACCTATGAATTCCATCACAAAATCCGACTACGATCAGATCATTGAAAAAGCAGTCGGTGTTCAGCGCAAGTGGCAGGAGATCCCGGCCCCGAAAAGAGGAGAACTGTTGCGAGTCTTTGGCAATCAATTGCGCGAATCTCAAGAAGGCATTGCCTATCGCATCATGAGCGATGTTAAAAAGATACAGGCTGAAGCCTTTGGGGAGGTGCAGGAGGCGATTGACATGTGTGACTTCGCTGTGGGGCTTTCGCGGCAACTATACGGACTGACGGTTGCAAGTGAGCGTCCACAACACAAGCTACAGGAGGCCTATCATCCGTTGGGGGTCATTGGGGTGATCACTGCGTTCAACTTCCCATGTGCAGTCTGGGCCTGGAATCATTGTCTCTCAATAGTTTGCGGGAACAGTGTGATCTGGAAGGCTTCTCCAAAGGCACTGAATGTCACTGCCAATTGTAAGCAGGCCTGGGATCAAGCGGTGCAAAAATGTATGCCTACGGAAGGGTTTGAGGATTTGTTACAGTTGGTTGTCGGGCACAAGGAGCAGGCCGAGTGGCTGGCTGACGATGCGCGGATCAGCCTGTTGAGTGCGACGGGTTCAACGGAGATGGGCAAGTCCTTGGCTACCAGAGTAGCAGCTCGTTTGGGTAAGGCGCTTTACGAGCTCGGGGGCAACAACGGGATGGTTGTCAGCCAACATGGCAACATCGATCTGGCGGTTCGGGCGATCGTCTTTGGAGCGGTTGGCACCGCAGGTCAGCGCTGTACTACCTTACGCCGCTTGATCGTTCACGAGCAGGTTTATAATACACTGTTGGGCAAGCTGAAACTGGCTTATGCGAGCCTGCCCGTAGGTGATCAATTCAATGTAGAAACCCTGGTTGGACCATTGATCGATCAGGCAGCAGTCGAACAGATGCAGGCTGCCTTGTCTTCTGCAAGGAAGAAAGGATACACCGTTCATGGTGGCGAGTATCTTGGAGAATGCCTATTGCGTCCAGCTATCGTCGAAGCTACGGAGCAGTGCGAGTTGGTGCGGACCGAAACCTTTGCACCGATACTTTATGTATTAAAATATTCGGAGTTGAAGGAAGCAATTCGGCTACACAATGGTGTCCCCCAGGGCCTGAGTTCCTGTATCTTCACAGATAAACTTCAGGAAGCTGAGACCTTCACTTCTGCTGTCGGTTCTGATTGTGGAATCGTCAATGTCAACATTGGCCCCAGCGGTGCTGAAATAGGTGGAGCTTTTGGAGGAGAAAAGGAGACAGGTGGAGGCCGTGAGTCAGGTTCTGATGCCTGGAAGCAATACATGCGTCGTAGCACGATTACGATCAATTATGGGAGTTCAATTCCATTGGCACAAGGGATTAAATTTGGAGATTGATAGTATGCACAAAGGTTTTTATCGAGTTCCAGATATGCAGTTTGATTTAGAGAAGACAAAAGATGCCCTGCAAGAGGTGGATTCCAGGGTGGCTCGGCAGTCTCCTCTTGGTGAACGAGACATCAACGCCATTTGCCTGACACAGATTCCTGGTGACCCAAACTCGATCACAGGCGGAAATGTTCGCGGTTTGTTTTGGACTAGGCCGGATCATACTGGGGTTGAGGTGCAACGTGATGATCCAATTGCTGAAGAGAAGTATTCGGACTTCGTCAAATTGTTTGAAGATACTTACTTTAAGGAGATTTACGACACCTTGATCTCCCGCTTTCGGTTGGGTCGAATCCGCCTCCTCTGGAAGCTCCCCCGCACTACCCTGAGTTGGCATCGTGATCCGGAGCCGAGACTTCATATGCCGATCATTACCAATCCTGGAGCTCATATGGTAATTGAAGAAGTCAGCTATCACATGCCTGCAGATGGTTCCGTTTGGATCACGAACAATACTCTTTATCACACTGCCTTCAATGGTGGAGAAGAAGACCGAGTTCATTTGGTAGCAACAGTGCTGGATTGCAATATGAGTATCTTCGATTAGAGTTGACGATCACAGTGTTGTTGGTGAGATTTGGCATAGATTAATTCGTTGAGGGTTTCTAAAAAGGGAACGCTATGAAAGTTTTTCGAAGTGTTTCGCTATGTGTTGTGACGGGAATCCTATTATGGGTAAACTCGCTTTCAGCTCATGAAATCTCGAAGATCAACGCTGAGAGCCTGTCGAGAAAATACTTTCGTAATGAAGTTTTATCTTACACCAGTCTGGTGGAAAATCGCTGTGTAAGAATTGGGCTCAATGCGGCTGCTGTCAATCAAATCCTAGTTGAAGAAATTGAGAAGGCCGAGCTGTTACCATTGGCTGAGGAAATGGAGGCGCTACTTCCCAGAATTTTACTTATTGGCGAGGTTAATTGCTTTTCAAAATATCGTGGAAACGCAGTATTCTATCATGCTAGCGTTTCATTGCGGTGGGAGGATGGAAGAGATGCAAGTGGTTGGTTGACCTTGGGTTCAGTGTCTAGTGCTATGGGCTTGGGTGATGAGATGCGCAAGCCCCTCAATTCTATCCGAAAAGCTGCCCGCGCAAAGATTCGTGATTTGCTGAATGTCCAACGCCGACAAGCCAAGTGAAGTTTGGTTTTTTTGATCCGAACTTAGGCGTACTGGACAATCAAAACCGAGCGATCGTCGGAAAATTCTATGCTAGTGGAACCCTTGATGGCTGGGCAGCTGTCAATCTTACTTGGATCAATGGATTCGATTTGGGCGAACTCTTTCTCCCACCCTGCCACCGTCACAACATCTGGCAGACTGAAATAGCCGTCCGTAAAGAGTTCGAGGCTCTTAATAGAAGACTTTGGACGAGAAAAGCAAAGCATGCCCTCACCAGCTAGGCTCTTTCCATTCAATGCAGCATAGCCTAGGGGAAGTTTTTCTTGGTTGGCAAAGCGGTGCTGCGAAACCACCCCCTGCTTAAGAAAGTTTATTCCCTCTTCAGCCGAAGCTGGGAAATTTAGTTTGATGCGCTCTAACAGGTTTTGATAATGAGTGCCCTTCAATACTCCCTGCTCGAGAGCCTTGTCTAGTCCAAAGTAAACAACTTGACGGGTTTGATATTCTAATTCATCGCCATCTAAATCCTGCTCGCGTAAAAGTTTAAAGATTGTCATGCGCGCTAGAGTTGAGACGTGATCGATTTGTTTGCGTAAGACAATCTCTTCCTTCCCATTTAGACGCACACCGCTATCTCCCAGCAGGAAAAAGAGCAATTCATCACCAATATCCCAGGCCAGAGCCATCGTTGTTGAAGGTGGTTTGCCCTCTGCTTGTAGCTGCTCTTGCGTAATTTTCTGCAATAAGACTTGTTCCAGTTGCGCATTAACTTGATGTAGAAGTTCTTCGTCACGTGCTAATTTTTGCGTTGCCCAAAGTCGACTGACAGCTTCAGCACAGGTTAATGCTGCAAAGCGTCCGCTGGTGATTCCATCCAGCATTGTTTTGGTCGGATCGGTTGCGCCATCAAACAAGGCATAGAGATTAGTCAGGATCAGTATTACATCCTCCCCTGGAGCTTGAAAAGATCGATACTTGGAACGGTTGAAAGAAGAGATTTGCATTTCTTACCTAAAGCTAAAAAAGAAAGGGCTGTTTAGCAGGAGCCAGATCCTCTGGTTGTAAAACCAAGGGAAACAATGGAGTTTTGAGCAGCTGCTCCACCTTTGAGAGTGGTCCATTCAACCAGGTTGAGACTTCACTGGGAAGTAGGAGCAATGGCATGCGATGGTGAATCTGGGCACATTGTTGAGTGGGCTTGGTGGTCAGAGTTACCAGCTGATTAGTTGAATCCGTTTCTGAAAACCAGATAGCCGCCATGAATAGTGGGGATTCATCGGGTGCATGAAAGCGAAATTTCTGTTTTTGACAACTTTCTAAAACCTTCCATTC
>DPLM01000301.1 GCA_003541985.1 Deltaproteobacteria bacterium
GTGATGCATGGGCCTCTGACAGGGATTTTTCTGGTCATGGAATCCACAGGGGGATACTCGCTTATTCTTCCCTTGATGTTGACCGCTAGTAGCGCCATGGTAACAAGTTCATTTTTAGAAGTGGGTTCTGTTTACACTCGAAATTTGATCTTTAAAGGCGATCTTGTCAAAAGAGGGTCCGACCAACATCTCTTACGATCACTGTCCAGGGATTTTCAGGACTTACTGGATCACGATTTCCTAACAGTACGAGATAGCACCCTTCTGGGGGAGTTTGTTGAGGTCTTTAAAAATGCGCATCGGAATTACTTTCCTGTACTTGAGGCAGATTCTGATTGTTGCATCGGAATTGTTTTTCTAGATGACATCCGCTCCTATCTATTCGATGCCCATCTCTACAATATAGTTTCCATGGGTTCAATCATGCGCTCTCTACCAATCATTTCCACGAATGAATCTATTGAAGAAGCTCTAGATAAATTTGAACTAAGCGGAGCCTGGGCGTTACCGGTAATGAATGGCAACGAGAAATTCCTGGGAATGCTTTCGAAATCAACCTTGTTTGATCATTATCGCAGGGAGTTGCAAATCACAGTTTGAAATCAACTCCAAAGATGAAGTGTCCCGATCCCAGGCCAATAAAGTTCTCCTTTCCAAGGGTTTAGCCCAAATTCCAGAGCAAACCATTGAAAGCGAAGCCCCTCTTCGAATCCAACAGAAACTCCAAAAATCCCCCATAAAGTTAGCTGCAATCCACTTCCGCCTGTCGTGGATTGTATCCAGAAACCTAAAGGGAAATCCTTACCAACAGCAGTTGGAGGTAGTGTTACTTGAATTTCTGGGACTTGTCGAAGTACATCTGCTGTAAAGGTATTACTGTTTGGACCAGGCCAGACGCGATAGAATTGACTCGCGGGATAGCTGGCGATTGCGTTCTCAACTTTCGTAATTAATTTTTCAGTTCCTTGACCGCGTACCTGACCGTAAAGCTTTGGAGGATTCCCGAACCACGCTCGGTTTGGCAGCCCAATTGATTCAGAAACAACGGGCATACCGCGAAAGTGTCGCCAACCGATCACATCATATCGGCGAAAGTCAGTGTCTCCAGCTTGTTTGATCGCAATCCACGTATGGACTGCAAATGCTCCACGCCAGTTATATGCTCTTGCTCCATAGATTTGAATGACTGCTTCGTCCTCTCTTGCTTCCGCATTAGGAATAGCAACTACTCCTGAAGAGCTTCTGCTCCAGTGGGTATCCAAATTTAAATCAGAGAACTTCCATATCCACAACGGGCCAGTCAAGAGTAAGGGAGTCAATAAGAAAAAGCAAAGGAGCAACAAGCGAGTAGCTCTCCAAATTTGTTGATACCTGATGTGGATCATTTGAGGGAAAAGATGAGTTATCCTTCATTGTATGAAAGACTAAGGGCGAATGACTTCCATACCAGGAGGAACCTCAAAAGTAAAAAAACCATCAGAAAATTTGACGTTGTAACTCAGCGCTTCAAATTCGATGATTCTTACTGAACCGCTATTATCCTTCAGGAGCAATGCTTCCAGATCTCCTGATTCGCTATTCACACCAAGCTGCAAAAACTCAATTGCACTTTGTTCTCGGTTAGGAACCAGTTCCAAAATTTTCCAGGATTTATCAGGACCTAGTAAGGGTTTCTGCATCTTGCGCTGGGTGAAGTCATCAGTCAATTCACCGACACCGAGAAGGAACGCTAGAGCAGTCCCATCTGTCACAACAGACAACTCCTGAATAGTCACGTTTTCTAGCAAAGGATCATATAACCAGAGAGTGTCTCCATCAGTTACAAGTAGCTGAGGATCAGGTTCTTGGTACTCCCAGCGCATTTTTCCTGGACGTTGATATGCAATCATTCCAGAGGCGCTTGCTTGCCGACCTTCACTTTCAACAATTGTAGTTTGCTGGAAATTGCCTTTGAAGCTCTGCATTTTCAGGTAGCTTTCTTGAACTCGCTCCAAAGTAATGGCTTGGAGAAAATAAGGATATGAGAAAATTGAAAATAGAATAATGAAAATTTTTTTCATATTTCAGGGTCGCTTAAATTCTTGAAAGGCAGATGTTCCCAGCACCATGTTAGAGGTCCTCTCCAATTTTGATGACTCAATTGAATTTGATACACTCCCCATAATCCTATCATAATAGGAGGAACCCAGAGAATAACCGCTTTCATCGGTTCTTTCCCAATGGTCAGTTCCTTAGAGAAAGACCATAAAATGTAATGAATGATGATCAAGGCTAGAGCTTGGAGGTAAGCATTAGATCTTCCTCTTCTGGGGTCTACTATCCCAATGGTAAGTGCCGCCAAAGCAAAGGCGAGGCAAGCAAATGGTGTCGTAAGTCTGAGTTGAAGTTCCCTCTGACGCGCTTGCTCCCCAAAATTACCCTCTGCTTGAATTAAATCCATGGTGGAAACTCCCCAGACTTTGCGAGTTGGAGAACCATCCAACTGAGGAGGACGAAACTGGTATTGGAATTTCTCGAAATCCATTGTTCGATACCCACCTTCATTATTTCCAAAGTGCATAGTACCCTGCCTCAATTTTAGAAGAATGTCCTGCTCCCTCTCCCTGATAAGGAGTTGTCCTGTTGAGGAAAGTGAAACCATTGAACCTGGATGAAACTCCGTGTCTGAAATAAAAATCCCCTCCAATTCCTCATTCGGAGATTTACTTTCCACGTAAAGAACTTTGCCAGGGAAATCATAGTTAAGTACTCCAGGACGAATTGTTTTCGCTGTTTGAGATCTCAATAACCTTAGGGTCTCCTCTTCATAAGCAGAATATCCGACTGGTTGCATCCATAGGGTGATTCCCAGGTCCATAATGGTTGCTAGCAATCCAAAGATTGCGATGGGCACGGTGAGTTGCCACGGACTTAAACCGGAAGCGCCCATTGCGGTAAGTTCTAAATCGTTGGATAATCGAACCAGGACAACCACAACTGCAATAACAACTGCAATTGGCAGAGTGACTGATAGAAACTGCGGTAATCTGTAGAGTAACATCACCAAGACGCTTTCTACAGGAACACCTCTGGAGACAATCAGGTTGATGAGCTTGTAAACTGTATCCATCGAAAGGATAAAGGTCAGGATAAAGGTGGCAAGCAGAAAAGGTGGGATAAGTTGAAGGAAAAGAGAGCGGGCCAGCATCAGACTAATTTGTAACCAGTAAGTCTTTCAGTTGCCAGGCCACCTGTAAGGCTCGCCGACCATCCTTGGCTGAAACTTGAGGGCTATTGTCCTGTTCTATACATTCCAAAAAATCAGCAATTTCAGCGAGTAGATCATCACCACGCTCCAACTGAAGGGTCTCTGGTTGGAGATCTTCAGGGCTTAGCTCACTAAGGAAATTCACTTGTAGTTTCCGAGCCTGCCCTGTTCCAAAATCCAAAGATAGATAGAGGCCGTTTTGAAAGATGCGCATCTTTCGTTCTGCTTTGTCAGAAACACGGCTGGCTGTCAAACTAGCTACGCAACCATCAGGAAAGACCAGCCTAGCATGAGCTAGATCTGTGAGGGGTGTTAGGATAGAGACCCCAGTGCAATCTACTTTGATGGGTAATTCCCCAGTTACAGCAAGCACAAGATCAATGTCATGAATCATCAAATCTAAAATCACATCGACATCAGTGCCTCTTTTGGGGAAGGGGGCAATCCTGAGATTTTCAATGAACTTTGGTTGTTGGATAGATTCACGAAATTCTTTGAAGACAACGTTGTAGCGTTGAACATGACCAATCTGCAGTACAAGTTGCTGTTGACTTGCCAACTTTTCTAAGTCCTCTGCTTCAGCCAAAGTACTTGCAATTGGCTTTTCGAGGAGAACATGAATACCTGCCTCCAGAAGCGGCCTTGTGATTTGATGATGATGTACTGTCGGTACAACGATACTGACAGCATCTACTTTACCAAGCAAATCCTCATGATTTTTGAAAGCTCTCGTTCCTGTCTCCTTTGCCACAACAGTTGCCCTGGTATAATCGCTATCTACGACACCCACTAATTCCGAATTAGCCAGCTGAGCATATTTTTGGGCATGGAATCGCCCCAGGTAACCTACGCCAATAACAGCAGTTCTGAGCATTCACTTACTCTTTAACGAATTTTTGGTTCGTTCAAAAAACGACCGACTGGGTTGAGAACGTCAATATTCTCACAAGTGATGCGAAATACAGAAATGATAGGAACTGAGAGAATCATACCAACGGGGCCCCATAACCAACCCCAAAAAATAAGAGCAAGCACGACAATCAATGGGCTCATTCCTAAACTATCACCCATCACTTTTGGCTCAAGCACATTGCCAACAAATACTTGTGTTGATATGAGAAGAACCATAATGGCCAATGGCTCCGCCAGTGTTTCAAATTGGACGAAAGAAATTATGATTGGTGGAATAGTAGCCAGTACAGAGCCAAAAGAGGGGATGAAATTTAGTAAAAATGTCAAGAGTCCCCAGAAGAGTGCGAAATCGACCCCAAAAAAAAGTAAAAATCCAGCAACCACAATTCCTGTGAGTGCTGAAATTCCAGTTTTAATGTTCAAGTAGTTTGCAATCTGTTGATTGATGGAATGAATTACTCCGACTGCTCGAGACGCACCGCTACGGTGAGAAAAAGAATTTTCCAATCTTCGGATAAAGGTCTCCCGTTCAAATAGCAGATATACAAGGTAAAGTAGTACGAGAAACAGGTTCGTGAGGAACTCGACAAAGTTCCCCAATCCTTGCCCTAAAATTTGGGCAATCGCTCCTGCATTGATGTGATCGGCCCACTGAATTTTTGTCAGTTGTTGTTGGATCACTGATGGAGGAATACTGAGGGTATTTGCAACATCAAAGAGCATACCTTGTATCCGCATCTGGTAGCGTGGTAAGTTAGCTGTTAGTGCATTGACACTATTGTAGACCAATTGCCCCACAAGGTACAGAATCAGAGCAGTGCTGAGTAGGACGAGGAGAACTCTAAGACCGGTTGGGAAACGGAAACGGATCAGAAGTTTCTGAAGTGGTTCTGCAAGATAGGCTAGAAAAAGTGCTACAAAAAAAGGGATCAGAATACTTGAAAGAG
>DPLM01000167.1 GCA_003541985.1 Deltaproteobacteria bacterium
AAAGATTCCGCTCCTCTAAAGCCAAGTATCAGCCAGGCCGATCAATCTGGCAAATTGATTCGGATTTGACGCTATACCATATTGGACAGGATGGAGGACCTTCGGAAACATGCCATGCTCAACGCATCCTGATTGCCACTGGTGCCATGGAGCGACCGATGCCTTTCCCAGGCTGGACACTTCCCGGTGTGCTGGCCTGCACTGCAGCAGACGTACTTTACAAAAGCTCTGGTTTGTTGCCCCGCGGTGAAATCGTTTTGCTGGGTAGTGGACCGCTGTTATTGTTGATCGCCTGCCGCTTGCTTGATGCTGGAGTCAAAATTGCGGCCTATCTGGATACAAATCCACATCTCGCACCTTTTCATGCACTACCCTACTTGCCCGGGGCCTTACGAGGACATGGTTATCTTCGCAAGGGAATCGCTATGCTCTGGCAAATGTTCACTTCTGGAGCGAAAGTTCACCTTGGTGTCACAGCAATAGTAGCACAGGGCGAGGCACACCTGGAAAAAGTGCGATTCCAGCAAGGATCTGCTACCTGGAAGGAGCTGCCTGTAGACCTCCTGCTCCTGCATCATGGTGTGGTTCCCAACGTACAGATCACCCGACAGCTTGGTTGTGAGCACGCATGGTACGAGAAGCAACGCTACTGGGAACCCGTCCTTGATCAATGGGGCAATACTAGCATTGAAAATGTTGCTGTAGCTGGGGATTCTGGTCGCGTCTGCGGCTCAGCCAATTCAGTGCTCACCGGTCGACTAGCGGCTCTGGAAACTGCCAGAGTTCTGGGCAAGATCGATTCATCCAAACAGACTGCTCTAGCAGTTCCTTTACTCAACAGACAGAATCAGGAATTGGCGATTCGTCCTTTCCTCGACACACTTTTCCCACCAAGACGTCCATGGCTAGTCCCGCAGAATGAGGAGACATTGGTCTGTCGCTGTGAGGAAGTCCGCGTTCGTGAGATCCGGGATGCTGTGCGCCTGGGTGCCCTAAGCCCTGATCGAGTCAAGCCGATGATTCGTTGTGGAATGGGCCCCTGTCAGGGGAGGATGTGTGGACTGACTGTCTCTGAGATCATCGCTGATGAACGCCAAGTTTCTCCAGCTGATGTTGGCTATTTTCGGGTACGTTCACCCATCAAACCCATTACTCTTGGACAGTTGGCCGGAATTGATTAACTTCATGGTTTTCACTCTTCTTTGCTCTCGCACTTTTCATAGTATATCAATCACAACTGAGTGTAGCCTTTGGAACCTTGCTTGGCGCTAGTAACCAAGCTGGCGCTCAACTACTAGCAGAATTTGTTATTTCGGCGAAGGTACGATTGAGATAGTAGCACCTATTTTCTCGTAGTCTCCACCAAGTTGGGGGATTCTCCCAAACATGGCTCCAAATCCCTTACGCTGAGTGCATTGATCACTTACAAAAACTTTCATAGCAGCCCAAATTATAATGGGTGTAACTACTCTGCCTTATCTGCCAAGATATCAACCGAGTGTTGCCGAGTCATGAACCAATTTGAGGCACACTATTCGTCAGCTACGACGCTGAAATCGGTATGTTGGCAAGATTTGATTTTCTAATCGGTCAGCATAAAAACTGCTGGTAAGACATTCGTTAACAATCAGGCATACTAAAGTGTGCTCCAACTGTTGCGAGTTGTGAATCAATTCATGTTGCTGATTGAGTTGAAACCATGTTGCTGAAAGGTTTTTTTCAACCTTTGGGAACATACAGCGCAACCTCAATATTTAGATCCACTTCATCAGAAACCATCAGCCCGCCCACTGCCTGCAAGACTTTGTTCCAAGTAACATTGAAATCTTGGCGGTTGATCTGACCAGAAGCTTCAAACGCAACTCTGCCTGGTATTTTCCCCAGCATTTTTCCCTCAAGGGTTATCGGCTTACTGACATCACGAATCGTCAGTATTCCATTTACGCTGTACTCTCCGTTGCCTTCTAGTTTCACACTTGTGCTCTCAAAGGTGATATTTGGAAAACGCTGAGCATTGAAGAAGTCATCGCTTTTCAAATGCCCGTCCCGCTTGGGGTTATCGGTATCGACGGAAGCCACCTTGATTTCTGCACGTACCGCACTCAAGCTTCCCGTTGCCTCGTCAATTTCAGCTATAGCTCGGACATCGTTGAATTTTCCCCGGACTGTGCTGAAGAGCTTGTATTTAACTGTAAAACCTACCGTGGAGTGAGTGGCATCCAGCTGATAACGGGTGGTTGCTTGAGCTCCAAAGAATCCACTGAGATGGATAAAGCCGATCGTGGCCAAAAACACAAGTAGCATCTTCTTCATTTAATCTCTCCTTGACCTTGGTTGTTTAGCAAACAGCAAATTTTCCAACGGATCTTTGCATTGATGTTCTAAAAATGAAAATTATGCTAAACCTACATTTTTCAAAAATAAATAGTTAATTAATCAAAATAGATTTGCAAAATTACAAAATGAAGCAATGGGATGATCTGCGACTTTTTCTGGCAGTTGCCAAAACTGGGACGCTCACTGGCGCGGCAGATGAACTGAAATTGAATGTAGCCACCATACATC
>DPLM01000373.1:0-215 GCA_003541985.1 Deltaproteobacteria bacterium
AGAATAGATCTTGATTTCCTATTACCTCAGATCTTAGAAATGAATTGCTCAGTTTTTGAATAAATAAAAATCCCAGTTTAAAAAATCTGATAGTAGTTTTTATTCTGAGCCAGAATTTAGTATCAAAAAGATATTTTGGCACCAGCATTTTTAAAAAAATTTAGCAACCTTTTTAATTAATTTAGTATATCTCAAATTTACTTAAAAAATATTTT
>DPLM01000373.1:537-3303 GCA_003541985.1 Deltaproteobacteria bacterium
TTAAAAAATATTTTCTCAAATAAAATTTTTATTCAAGAACTGGATCACTAACTACTTAGAAATTTAAAAAAACAAGTCGTGTTCTTCTAATAGTTAAATTCAACTTATTTCAGAATCTAGCCGTCGAGTCTCCTCATCAATCCAAGATCGGAGTTGACGAGTATGGGCGTTCAATTCTGTATATTTTCGCCCATAGTCCAGATTGAAAACGTAGTCAAAGTCAGGAGGATTCTGTCCCTGGGTGTGCTGGAGCAACGTCTCCAATTTATCAAAAGCCTTGGCCAATTTTGCTTCCGGGGTCGCTGCTTGCTCATATTCCTCCCAGAGTTCCATAATTTCACTTCTCTGCAATTCCGGCAACGGTGACAACAATTCCAATAGATCTTCCCGCTCGCTTTGAGATTTATCGACATTGGGATCCTGCAACGGAGCTGGGACATCTCCCTGCAACACCTCCCCCAAATCATGGATCAAACAGATCTTCATCAAGCGATTGACATCCACTTCAGGGAACTCTGGTGCCAGTACCATCACTAACAGGCAGAGTCGCCAAGTATGCTCTGCTACACTCTCTGGTCTGCCGGAGGAAGTGTAGCCGCTCCGCAATGTACTCTTAAGCGATTCTGCCTCACGCAAAAAGTTTAGAATTTGGGACATACGTTCTTGCATCGACAAGTCATTCATGAAGGAATTTGAGCTTTATGGAATTGATCATTGGAAGTCCTTATGGATCCCGACTCACACTAATAAACTACGTTACAACAATTCTACCACAAGAAGTCATTTGCTGTTAGGGGCACAACCCAGATAAGCACTTTTCAAGATGTACAATTCGATATGTAGTTCATTTTTCAAGAATTTCCTGACAACATATGACGAATTATTTTACTCCTCCGACGGTTGATGATGTACAGCAAATTGCCAATTCTTTTCTTCGCCAGGGCGAGCTGAACATTCAGCGCCTTCCCACAGGTCTCTGTCACTATGTCTTCAATTTTCAAGGGGAGCAGCAACGATTTGTTATCCGCATCTGTCATCCTGACAATACTTCCCACTTGAGTGGCAACCTGTTCTGGTCAACTCAACTCCAGAAACTATCGCTGCCCATCCCACAGATTTTCAAGCTCAGTATTGAAGAACAAAAGTACAGCTTCATGATTCTGGAGTACATCGACGGTGTCGACCTAGGCGAGCTGGTCGATCAGATGAGTAAAGACCAAAAAGCAGAAGTAGTGGATCAATTGATCAAATTTCAAAGAAATGCTGATACACTTCCAGAAGCTTCCGGCTTTGGCTGGGGATTTCATTATAATTGCCCACAGCTGATTACTTCCTGGAACCAAATCATCGAAAATTCTCTGGAGCGAGCAAGGAGTTGGATTCAGACCGTTGGCCAGGTCGATCCAACTTATGTGGAGGAAGTTCGTCAGCTTCAGGATGAGTTTAAAGGATATTTCAGCACCATCCAGCCAAGAGCTTTTTTTCACGATTTGACCACAAAAAATCTACTAGTTTCCAAGTCTGATTACTCTGTCATGGGCTTTGTAGATTTGGATCAAATGGCTTTTGGGGACCCGTTGTTTCACATATCCCTGATGAACATGGCACTCCTGGCGAATAATGAAAGCAATGATTTAGTTGCAATTTGGTTGGATCGGCTTTCCGCAACAGAGACTCAGCGGATCATGGTCAATTTTTACACACTCGTTCACTGTGTTTCGTTTATGGGCGAGAATGGAATGCCATTCAACAAGGAAGGATTCTTTAGCCAGGAAAATCATCAAAAATTAGATCAGATCTTTCAGCAGTTGCTCTCAGAGTTGAAAGGGATTTTTTGATCTCCTGGAGAAAGACCACAGCTGACTTATCAATTGCTATTCCAATCAAATGGAATCTTCTGATCCTTGGACTCCCGTCACTAAACTGGATGAGATCACGGAAGGCAGACTGTTGCTCTGGGAAGAAGATGGCTACTCGCTGCTACTGACCCAGGTCACAGATCAGGTAATCTGCTTTGAGAATGTCTGCCCTCATCTTGGCTGGCCACTAGACATAAGTGCTATCCATAAAGGCTTGCTGATCTGCCCACATCATGGATTTAAATTCGATCTACTGTCAGGTACCTGTCCACTTGCTTCCGGGTTATCCCTGCGCCTCTTCCCAATCCGAGTACGAGATTGCCATGCAGAAGTCCAGCTGAGCAGAGTGGGAACAAATGGACCTAACTGATCAAGACTCTTTCAGTCTTTCGAAATCAAACAGTTTGCTAGAGAAAGCAGGGATAAGTCTGCGCTATCGAGGTCGTTTGCAAGGAGCTGGTTTTCAACCAACCGTTTGGCGATTGGCAAAAGAATTGGATTTAACAGGAAGCGTCTTCAACGACCTCCAAGACAGTCATCGAGATTTGGGGAATTCCTCTTCAGATACATGAGTTTCAGTCACTACTGCACAGCACCCTGACTGCCATCGCCAAAATTACTTTTTGGACTTCCGAGACATTGGCTGGCTCTCCTCCTGCTGATTTTTGAATCCGAGACATTGCTCACCAGGGTGCAGCCTTTCAAGTATTCGAAGAAAGTTTGAACTCTTCAGAAATTACTTTCTACGAGTCACTGAAGCATCACTGGCAGTCAGAGCCAGAATGACCCCGAAAGCCCAGCCTTCGTTCTTGTTGACAACCACCAGTGGGCTGTCTTGAACAACACTGTTTTCGAGTACTCTGCGATACTGCAGGGCAAATAAATACAAACGGCGAGTAACTTGAGC
>DPLM01000406.1:0-3514 GCA_003541985.1 Deltaproteobacteria bacterium
ACAAGAGCAATCATTGACCAGGCGAGGACGATTCGTATTCCTGTTCACATGATTGAGACTCTCAATAAACTATATCAGGTGTCAAAGCAGCTTACGAACCAGCATGGACAAGAGCCAAGTATTGATGAACTTGAAGAACATCTTGGCATGCCTTTGGACAAAGTTCGTGATGCCATTCGTATTTCCAAGGATCCAGTTTCACTCGATTCTCCAATTGGGGACGATGAAGATTCGCAGTTAAAAGATTTCATTCCTGATCAAAATGCTTTGGATCCGGTTGCGAAAACAACTACAACACATCTTGAAGAGACGATTCGTCACTACTTGGGAACATTGAGTGAGAGAGAGGCAAAGGTTGTCAAAATGCGCTTTGGAGTTGATGAGGCAAAGGAGTATACCCTGGAAGAGATTGGTCTCAACTTTGATGTTACCCGTGAGCGAATACGTCAAATTGAGGCTAAAGCTTTGCGCAGACTCCGACATCCAAGTCGTAGTGGGCCACTGCGCTCTTACTACGATGAGTGAGGACCTGCCTGATTAAGCCTTTCCCTAATGTCTCTGGAACTTTCCTTTTCCAGAGACATTGATAAACTCTCCAAATGGTAAACAATCACTGAAACACCTCTGGAACGTGAACCAGAAATCCTCATTGAAAATTTGTCTTGAAAAAGCTGGGGACAATTTGGGAGAGCCAAGACCACCCTTTCCCTGTAAAGATGCCTGACACAAATCCCACATGGCCTTATATTGGAACGAAAGCTGTCTGAACCAGATTCGACAATTCTGAGGTCTGTGAAGTAACCTCAGGAACCATGAAAGAATCATCCAAGGCGTGCACCAGTAAGGTTGGCACTTGAATCCCTGCGAGATACTGGCGACAAATGGTTTTCTCATGGTAATCATGAACATTCTTGAAGCCGTGTAGAGGCGCTGTCAGCAAATCATCAAACTCCCAGAGTGTTTTAAGCCCATTGATTTGCGAAGGGTCAGATAATCCCAAGGCCTCTTTTAATAAAGTCCACTTGCGCACTACGGAAAATTTCAGCCAACCCACCAAATGTTGCTGATAGATTTTTGAAAAACCTTGATTGAGTTGATCAGCGCAGGAGGATAGATTGTAGTGAACGGGGATGCACAAGCAGCCTGGATGCTTACAGACTCATTCTGACCAAGCCAATTAAGCAGAATGATACCTCCGATGGAAAATCCCACGACTCCGATGGGTGCTTCAGGGAAGCGTCCATGAAGAATTTGCACTGTCCAATCTAATTCTTGCTAGCGCATCGCATGATAGCTTTGCGCAAGACGGTCCGGTTTATTCCTACAATTGCGATATTGCATAATGACAACCCGCCATCCCAAGGGGCTTAGTCGATGGATTAGATCCTAAATATATTTGGAGCGGGTACATCTTTCCAACCCATGCAGAATCAGAATAATAGGTACCTCGGATGGAACGTAAAACATTTCTTTCAGCCAAAACCATTCAAGGAAATCTCGATCTGATTACTCATGAGTTTCTTCCAATAAATCTATTGAAAGCACACGTCGGATCCGAGCATTCCACAAGGTTTGGCTGTGAGCTCCCGGAAGCCACCAAGCGGGTGAAATTCTAATTCGCTTGAAACGGAAATTGGCTTGCCCTGTGATGAACTTTTTCTAATGATGATGTTCTTAAAGTTTTTCTCACCATAGAGTGGTTGTGTCTGTTTTTTCTTCGCTAACCAAGCCCTTTGCTCAGGACCTTGCCATTGATCTTGGCACGGCAAATACACTTGTCTGTACGCAAAAGCATGGAATCGTTATTCGTGAGCCTTCTGTCGTCGCCGTGCAACGAATTTCCCGTGGAGAAATACGAATTTTGGCGGTGGGCCAGGTCGCTAAAGAGATGATGGGAAGAACTCCACGCGGAGTAGAAGCAATTCGTCCCCTGAAAGATGGAGTGATTTCCAATTTTGACATTGCTCAGGAAATGTTGAGTTATTTTATTCGTGAAACTCAGCAACAGTTCTCTACATTGAAGACCAAGCCCAGAATTGTCATCGCCATCCCCTCTGGAATTACCCAAGTTGAGCGGAGAGCTGTCAGGGAAGCTGCATTGCTCGCTGGAGCTAAAGAAGTCTTCTTAATTGAAGAACCCATGGCTGCGGCAATTGGAGCCAGTCTCCCGGTTCAGGAAGCCACAGGTTCGTTGATTGTTGATATTGGTGGTGGAACCACGGAGGTTGCCGTTATCTCTTTAGCCAGTATTGTTTTCAGTGCATTTAGCCGAGTGGGTGGTGATGTCATGGACGAAACCGTCAGCCAGTACGCCAAGCAAAAATACAACTTATTGATTGGCGAACGAACTGCAGAAAACGTCAAGATTCTATTGGGCAATGCAATCGAAGAAAGTGCTACCCATCAGACGATGGAAGTTCGTGGGCGAGATGTAATTTCAGGAGTGCCCAAAACCCTACTATTTCATGAATCAGAACTCCGTGAGTGTCTTGCGGACAACTGTGCAGCAATCGTGAAATTGGTCAAAAATGCTTTGGAGCAAACTCCCCCTGAATTAGCTGCAGACATTGTTGACAAAGGCATTTTCTTAGCGGGTGGGGGCTCTATGCTGGCCGGTTTAGACAAATTATTGAGTGAGGAGGTCAACTTAAATGTAATGCATGCTGATGATCCTTTGAACTGTGTGGCCTTGGGAACTTTAAAGGTTTTAGCAGAATTAGACCTACTGGCCCAAATTGAACTAAATAATTAGTCCTTGCCTTTTATGTGGGCAAATTTATCATCTGAAATTTCCATTAATTTTCTTAGGTTGGTGACGTGGCTGAATGGTCAGGCAGCAGATTGCAAATCTGTTTCATAGCGGTTCGAATCCGCTCGTCACCTCCACCTGCCAGTTGATTTCTTACTTCCTCAGCGACGCTAGCCCGGATGGCGAAATTGGTAGACGCACAGGACTTAAAATCCTGCGGAGGTAGCCCCTCCGTGCCGGTTCGATTCCGGCTCCGGGCACCATCATTCTTTCCTTAATCGCACAAAATTGATCCAATATTTATTTGTAATATACTGAAATTATATAATTTTTAATGAATCCACCGAAATTTTTCTCCACTAAAATTTGTTAAAATCCATCGACAGCCTCTAATTTTTTGTTTCACTTAGTTGTTCCAGTTCCTCTGTTTCCGCAAACAACAAATGTCGGTTATTTCAATTGATGGTGGGTTGATCTTTTTGTCGCAACATTCTTTTTTTCATCCTGTTACGTATTATCATTTTCACTCCTTATAGATGGCTCCAAGTGAAGATGATTCCCAACTTCGTTGCTGTCTTCTTTTAGATTCCAAAGCTTCCGCTTCGGCTTTCTTCAATGTTTCCAGTATTGCCCTGTCCTTCGAATCATCATGGCATGCAGCCCACGTTGGCAACCGTATTAGTGAAAATTCAACTTTTCTATCACGGTCCTTTTCGATTTTCTCTAGGAAACAGTTGGTCTTTTTCATATTTTTTTCCTTTTAAA
>DPLM01000406.1:3832-3979 GCA_003541985.1 Deltaproteobacteria bacterium
TTTTCATATTTTTTTCCTTTTAAAGTAGATGTTCTCACAAATGCCTAGTAATTCATTATCAACATCCATCATTTTCAAATTGGCTCTGAACATATTTTAATCATCGAATCCACATAGCAGACAGCGCTGAACGACTTGCAGGGCACG
>DPLM01000277.1 GCA_003541985.1 Deltaproteobacteria bacterium
ACAGTCAGTAGACTATGGATACACTCAAAGCGAGTTTTCCCCTACGGATTATCAATCCATTTTAATTGTTTACAAATGGCAAGCCTCCTCAAATTCAAACCAAAAGATTCCAAGGTCTACTGTGACAAACCGATAATACTTTTTGCAAAATGAAACGTAAATAGTCACTGATTAAAGTTGAACAAATCCATCAGCTTTTTATCCTCTCTCTAGCTGTTCGGACCTTTACCGAGCAATCGTTTGAATAACTTACCAAACAACTACAATAAAACTTTCTCGTTACATGTACGTTTCCCGCTTGTCAGAAAATTTCTGATCGCTATTCTCAAAAGAATTATTTAACCCATCATTTTTAAGGAGATCATGCTGAACGCGATTCGTATTTACGAACAGGGAGGTCCGGAAGTCATGTGCTGGGAATCCGTCGATCTAACTGAACTTGGTTCTGAAGAAATCCGTATTCGCCATACAGCCATTGGCCTGAACTTCATTGACATTTATCAGCGGAGTGGTCTCTATCCTCTCGACCTACCCTGTGGACTAGGTAAGGAAGCCGCTGGTGTTGTGGAAAAGATTGGTAGTGCAGTCAAGGAATTCAAGAAAGGAGATCGGGTTGTCTATGTCGGTGGGACCAATGCTTATAGTGAAGTCTCTCAGATTGCGGCTAACCTGGTGATTCCCATTCCAGATGACGTGAAAGATGAAGTCGCCGCAGCCTCCGTGCTGAAAGGGATGACCGCAGAATACCTGATACACCGTATCGGAAGAGTTCAGGCAGATGATGTGATTCTCTTTCACGCTGCTGCTGGAGGAACTGGACTGATTGCCTGTCAGTGGGCGAAAGCCTTGGGTTGTACAGTGATTGGCACGGTCAGTTCCCCCGCCAAAGAATCTTTAGCTCGAGATAACGGATGTGACTTCGTGATCAATTATGAGCAAGAAAACTTCTTGGATCAGGTAATGGAAATCACCAATGGGAAGGGCGTTCGTTTGGTCTATGATTCAGTAGGGTACGACACTTTTGAGGGAACGATCGGCTGTCTGAGTACAAGAGGTTTGTTCGTGAGCTTTGGTCAATCCTCCGGACCGTTGCCTCCGGTAGATCTGCGAGTCTTCAATCCAAAAAGTTTGTTCTACACGCGCCCAACACTCTTTTCCTATATTGCTACTCGTGCCGAATTGCTCGGCAGTTCCCAGGCACTGTTTGGAGCTCTTGGTAGTGGCAAGGTCAAGATTTCGATCAATCAACGCTATCCTCTAAGTGAAGTTGCGCAGGCCCATGCTGATCTCGAAGGCCGCCGAACAACAGGATCTACTGTTCTGATTCCCTGACAAAATCTTCATAAGGTTATAGGGTACTCAGTCGAGGGAGACCCCTAACTTGTGCTGCCTGATTCGTGAACTTGACTAGTTCTTCCAAGCGTTGCCAAGCCTTGCCAGATTCTACTAGTTGGGTTGCCTGCTCCACACCATCCCTCAGATTCTCTGCCTTTCCTGCGACTACCAGAGCGCCTGCAGCATTATAAAGAGCGACATGTCGTGGGGTACCCTGGTTTTTTTCTTGAAGAATCTCTCGAATCATCAAGGCACTCTCTTCTGGACTATTAACGCGCATCTCCTCCAAATTACCGTTCGGCAGGCCTACCTCTTCAGGTTCCAGTTGATACAGTTCGACCTTACCATCTCGGAGCTCCGCAACATGGGTTTTGGCTGTTGTGGTTAGCTCACAAAGACCATCAGCACCATGAACCACAAGCGCTCGTTCTGCCCCAAGTTCAGCAAGTACCTGAGCAATTCGAAAAGTCCATTCCACGTTAGGCACACCCACCAGCTGGCGACGAACTTGAGCTGGATTGGTCAATGGTCCAAGAATGTTGAAAACTGTCTGGATTCCTAGCTCTCGACGAATTGAACCAGCAAATCGCATTGCAGGATGGTGCTTAATCGCATAACAGAAGCAGAGTTGTAATTCCTGCAGGCAAGCTTCGACTTGCGAAAGGTCCAAATCAATTTTTACTCCCAGTGCCTGCAGGGCTTCTGCACTACCGCTACGTCGCGTGTTACTCCGATTTCCGTGCTTAGCAACAACAGCTCCTCCAGCAGCGGCAATCAACGCAGCGCAGGTGGAAATATTGAAGGTACTGATGCCATTACCCCCGGTACTGCAAGTATCAATTGCGTCACTTGGAGCCTGGATTTTTTCGGAGCGCTCTCGCATGGCACGCGCTGCACCGACAATCTCATCTGTAGTTGCACCTTTGGCCTGGAGCAGGGCAAGTAACGCAGCTGCCTGTGTAGGAATCGCTTCTTCACTCATGATCCAGAGAATCATCTCCTGAGATTCTTCCCGGCTCAGATTCTTTCGTTCGAGTAACTTAACTAGCAGTTCTTTCATCAACAGGACTCCACAAAATTAGGGAAATGGATGAGGTTTTTTCGGGAAAGTTGTGGGCCCCACGAAGAGTCCAACTGGGTTGGGTAATTGTCTTGGAATGGTAGTCAAAACTGGAATTTCAATAACTTCTTCTTCCTCCTGATACTGCAACCACTGCTCATAGAGCACGGCTACCTCATTCAGGTTGTTCGGATCCTTGCGTTCCAATTGATCCAGCATCGAGGGATTATCGGTTAGCAAGAAATCCTCTTCTACTTCCTGTACTGTTGCTGGCTTCTTAACTGGGATAGTTTCGGGCATCAGCGCCATGATCCGCAGGTTGCACTTCAACTGTTCCCAAGCTCTATTTAATCCTCTGGGAATTGCTTCCCATGGCAACGTATGCACCAGCCCGAAAGCGCCAACAATCAGCAAAGCAAGACCTCGCAGAATTGGCAGGAAAGGTAGAGCAGTGTAGATACGTACACTCAGATAGAAACAAACCGCACCGATCACTGCAGTAGCCTCTTGGTGAGGCAGATGCTGCAAGATCCACTGTGAACCTAACAGCCCCAAGTAACCGTAGCTCCAGAGCCCTTGGAACGGGACTGTACTATGTTCCAGTGTCAGCACTAACACATGCAGAATTGAAAGGAACCAGCAAAGCAAAAAAGCATGATACCATCCGCTGAGTAGAGAAAAGCGATGCCAATGTGGTCTACTCAGAGGGATCAGAAACCAGAACAGTAAAGGAGTTGGTGGCCCAAATATCTCCAGCAGCGAACCCCCAATTAATGCACCTGGCAGCCCCAGCCAATTGTGTATTCCCTCCGGCGGAGTCAACGGACTAAATACCGTAGGATCAACAAACTCAGCTGTCGCCAAAGCTACTCCACCGAGCAGCGCCAGTATGAGGAAAAACCAGTCAGACCGCCAACGTAAGCGTGGCGGCGCTTCCAAATTGATCGTATCCACTGCGAAAATCCTTTCCTAACATCCCACCCATCCTGGGTGAGGAATCCAAAATTACTTGACAGGTAGCAGTCCCTGGTTTTTCAGAATTGTGTAAATCTGTTCTGCTACCGGAGGAATGACATAGGAATCAATGCACTCTCCCAACAAAGCTACCTCTCTCACAAGTGTGGAACTAACCACAAAAAGATCTGGCCGACCAAACAGGCAGAAGGTTTCTAGTTGAGGATCAATCCCCAAATTGCCAATTGCTTGTTGCAGTTCCCCATGAAAGTCGTTTGTACTGCGCAATCCCTTGATGAGCACACTCGCACCTTTACTTTGTGCATAGCGTACAGTTGGCCCCTGATAGGCATCAACGCTCACATTCCCTAAACCAGGTAGATGATCCACATACGCCTGCATCATCTCCTTGCGTTCTTCCTGAGTGAAGAGATACTCCTTCTCCGGATTTACAGCCGCCGCCCAGTAGACGTGCTCAAAGTGCCAGGCGGCACGCGTAACGATATCAGCGTGCCCGAGGGTCGGAGGATTAGAACTAGTCGGGTAAATAGCCACACGGGTTGGGGCCATGGAGCGCTTCTCCAAAGAACAAGGAAACAGGAATCACTGCAGGCGCTGCTGCAACTCGTGCAGCAGATTTAGTGCCTCCAGTGGGGTGGTTTGCGACAAATTGAGCGCTCGTAATTCCTCAACTAGCCAGGAATCCTCAGCAAACAATGAAAGTTGCAGTTGGGCTCCGTTGACAGATGCTTGTGTTGTTGCTTCTTGATGCATGATTTGATTATCACAAACGGGCGGAACCCCTTGAACTACATGTCCCAAAGTATGGGCCTGCTCAAGAGTCTGCAAAATCTGCTGGGCCCGCTGAATCAACAAGGGTGGCAGTCCAGCTAGTCGAGCAACCTGCACTCCGTAGCTCTTGTCCGCCTCTCCTGGACTAATCCTGCGAAAAAAAACAATGTTTTCACCATCTTCCTCTATGTCTACGCTTGCATTCACAACTCCGGCCAATTGCTGCGCCAGTTCTGTGAGTTCATGATAGTGCGTCGCGCAGAGTGTCAGTGAGCCCAATTCGTGGAGATGTTCCACAATCGCCCAAGCGATGCTGATTCCGTCAAAGGTACTCGTACCGCGACCAATCTCATCTAATATAATCAGGCTGTTTGCCGAAGCATTATTGAGAATTGCTGCTGCCTCGTTCATTTCCACCATGAAGGTACTCTGTCCCTGACTGAGGTTGTCAGAAGCCCCAACTCTAGTAAATACTCGATCTACTAGCGTCATTTCAGCGGAAGCAGCTGCCACAAAACAGCCAGTTTGGGCCATCAATACGTTCAGAGCGACTTGGCGCATGAATGTCGACTTACCGGCCATATTGGGGCCTGTGATCAGCAGAACTTGTCGCTTTTCTTCCTCCAAGTCAATGTCATTCGGGATAAATGGTTCGCCCAGATCCAGTTGCTCAATCACTGGATGCCGAGAAGCCTGTAAACGAAGTTTTCTCGAATGTTCAGTTTCCAGTAAGCAAGGTCTTACATAGTTGGCTGCCAAAGCCAGTTCTGCCCAACCGGACAGAACATCTAAAATAGCTAATTTGCGAGCACTTTCTTGAAGGCGTCCAAGTTGTTGGAGAACTTCCTGTCTTAGTCTAGCAAACAGTGCTTGCTCCAACTCCACACTGCGTTCCTCTGCGCTAAGAATTTTCTCTTCAAACTCCTTGAGTTCCTGAGTGATATAGCGTTCCCCATTGGTCAGAGTCTGCTTGCGAAGATAATGGCTGGGAACCCGATTCTTATGAGCATTACTGACTTCCAAATAGTAGCCAAAAACCTTATTGAAGCCTAGCTTAAGGCTGGCAATACCACTTCGTTCGCGCTCCTGTTGCAACATTCGATTGAGAAACTCTTTGGAATCTGTGGTCAAGAGCCGTAGGTCATCCAACTCCTGCGATACTCCATCGGAGATGTAACCACCCTCTGCCAATTTCAAGGAAGGCTCTGGCAGCAACCGCTGTTCCAGTAAAGTAAGCAGGTCTTTCAGAGGATCAAAGGAAGCACCCACCTCGACCAGCAATGGGGTTGACAAGGGTGCCATCAACTCTGGTAACAATTGCAAGGGTTCCAACGAACTACGCAACGAGAGGAAGTCGCCGATGCCTGCAACTGGCAAACTAATCCGCCCCACAATTCTGGGCAGATCCTGGACATGAGACAACTGTTCACGTAGTCCCTGTCGCATTCGACCCAACTGCTGGAACTCTTCGATCGCATCATAGCGCGCTTCCAAAGATCCATTATCTAATAGTGGATAGCGTAGCCACTGTCTCAGCTGGCGTGCTCCCATCGGAGTCACACATTGATTGAGCACATGAAAGAGTGTATGCCGCTTCTGTCCGGTGGAGGTTTCGAAGATCTCCAGATTGCGGATAGTTGTTTCATCCAGTGGCATTGTCTGACTCCGTTGTAACTGACGGATACTGGTTATGTGCGACAAGCTGCACTGTTGTGTCTCACCCATGTACTGCAGCAATGCTCCAGCAGCCCGCGTTCCTCGCATCAATTCCTCCACACCAAACCCAGCAAGGTTCAGTGTGCCAAAATGTTCGAGAAGTCGCTGCCGTGCAGTCTGCGTGTCAAAATCATAAGCCGAGCGGATGGTCACTGCCTGCTCCCCAACCTTCGGAAGTTGCTTCAGTAGTTGTAGGATGGTCTGTACAAACTGAGCTTCACCCTCAGTTCGAGCCTCTGGAAGCAATACCTCGCTTGGTTGTAGCTGACGCAAAAAGTCTAGGCACAACCACTTTTCACTTTCTTCGAACTCTGTGATTTCCAGTTCACCAGTTGAGAGATCCGCCCTGGCTAGCCCAATACCAACTGGACGCACCTGCCAAAGCAAGGCAACCAGATAGTGGTTGTCGTCAGGGGGAAGGAGTTCGGGGGAAACGGTTGTTCCTGGTGTAACAATCCGGACAATTTCTCGGTTGACTAGGCCTTTGGCTTTGGCAGGATCTTCCGTCTGTTCACAAATAGCGACCTTGTATCCAGCAGCGGTCAGACGATTTAGATAGCTCTCATAAGCTCGATAGGGAACACCACACATTGGAATTGCCCCTTCCTGCTGTTTGTTCCGAGAAGTCAGCGCAATCTGGAGAATGGGAGCAGCTGTCACTGCATCATCCCCGAACATTTCGTAGAAGTCTCCCATGCGGAAGAAGAGTATCTTGTCCGGATGCTGCCGCTTGGCATCATGGAACTGGCGCATCATCGGGGTTTCACTGGCCGGCTGGGACATCGACAATTGAGGCTGGGGAGTGGCGTACAACAGAAGCCTAAAGATCAATTCAAAGTACGGAGGGTCAAAAAAGTTGCAAGTGAGAATCCTGTTGTCAATGGCGAGAATGGCAGTCAAATCAGGTGGATTGACCCAGAAAAGAAAGTTGACATCACCATAAATTTTGCATAATATTGTCTGCTTTCCTTAGCTGGCTTAGCTCAGTTGGTAGAGCAGCTGATTTGTAATCAGCAGGTCGGGGGTTCAAATCCGTCAGCCAGCTCCAGGAACGAGTGTGCGGGGAGATTCCCGAGCGGTCAAAGGGGGCAGACTGTAAATCTGTTGGCTAAGCCTTCGAAGGTTCGAATCCTT
>DPLM01000217.1:0-6319 GCA_003541985.1 Deltaproteobacteria bacterium
TCCATCTGCCTGAATTACGTCACAATCCATCCACAATGTATGATTTCCAAGGGCTGTAAGGTTGACTACTGAACGTAAGGATCGGCCTATAAGACGTTGAATTTCCTGAGTCCGCCCATCAATTTTTCCTCCAGAGTCTCGTTTTTTTCGTCGACCTGTTGAGCTAGGCAGCATCCCATATTCAGCGGTTAGCCAACCATGCTTTGGTGCTTGACCTTCCCGCTGGAGAAAAGGAGGAACCCCCTCTTCAACAGAAGCGGTGCAGATAACTCGGGTTTTGCCAGTTTCAACTAGAACGGAACCATCTGCATTTTCAATGAAACCGGGATGGATATTGATTGGGCGTGGTTCCCATGTCTGGCGGCCGTCTGTTCTGATGAACGTTTTCGGAGGATAGTCGGTCATCGTTTGTTCTCAGTTTGATTGTAGTTTTCGGGCTTTCTGCAACTTTTCAACGAAATTTTGGAATGTCTCACTCCGGAGCAGTTTGTGAACAATTGAATACTCTGATGCAATTCCAGCAAGTATATTCAGGTGGATTGCGGGATCATCTTTGGGGCTGATCACCAGAAAAACAAGACGGACACTTGCTTTTTCAGATTTCCAACGAAGTTTAAAGGGAACGATTGCGAATACGCAGAAAGACTTATACACATCTATTGAATAGGCGTTTGGAATAGCTGCGTCTCGAATCAATCTAGTTAAAAAATTTTTCTCTTGTGATAACAGTCCTTACACAATTTTAGAAACACCTAGATCAGGGCAGTGATCTTTTGCTTTTTTTAACACTGTATCAAATAATTTGTCCAACGGGCGGCAGAAGCAAAGATGATTTGCTCAGGATAGGCATAGAAGAAGAGATAGCTGGCTTTTTGTCGGAATATCAAGACTGAATTCATGATCATTTGGGAGTCAAGTTGTAATCGAATGTATTTACATAATTGCATAATAAAAGGGATCGTGTCATGTCGCCAATTTGGCAGGCAATTTCTTTCGATCAGCTCTGGCAGGGACAGCATTTTTATTTAGGGGCTTGTACTTAATTAGAGTCGGTTTTGGCAAATTATTCCAAATCGGTTGACTTAAGCCTTCAATAATGAGTTTCGTCTTTCACTGTCAGATTACCAGCGAAAGATATTTCTTTCTACTAAGCACTACTGCCCAACTTTCACAAAGCCACTGATTCAAGTCCTGATTATTCGTCAAGGCCAATACATTTCCAATAAGAGGGTAAAATTCTGATGGGAAACCAGTTTGATTACAAGTATTGCCACGTATCAAAAAATCTCTCTGACTCAGCCTGTCAAACTGATTCTGTTGGAGTCTATCCATCTACAAGGATGACCAAGTTTTCTTTTAAATGGTTAAGGCTAATCGACGTGCAAATAAATTAGTCCCAATGATCAGCCCGCCCTCACGGCCCTATGATTTAATACGGAAAAGATTTATGACTTTTCCTAAACTTAGGCTGTAAATGGTTACGGTGAATCCAATGATACCAAACGTGAACGTCTGTAAAAAATCTGCTTGGTTCCCCAAACTTTGTTCAAGCCTCAGGGCAAATAAGGAAGTCATAGGGCCCTCAACAATTCATCCTTGGTGCCGTCCAACCAGAAAGCAGCGCTATTGGAAATTTTTATTTGTCCCAAAACTTGCGGTGTTCAGGGCTAAAGACTGAATCAAAATGACGATAACTAAAATCAATCAAATACCGTTATCGAAGATGAAGTTCGCAAAATCACTGAGAATTAGCTGAGCTTACAGTAAAATGAACAAAATATAGATAGCAGGTATCCTGAGATGATGTAAGTCACCAACAGTTTCACCCAGATTGCCAAGCAATCACCAAGTAAAAAGTCCGTTATGATGGATAAAGAAGTCTGGGCGGGCTAGAAAGATTGACTGAGTTTTGTACAATCCTCTACTTGAGAATCGCTCCATCAACATTTTGAATGAATGTGACTAGAGCTTGAACTTCTGGTACATCTCCAAAAGCAGATTCAATTTGTCTCAAAGCATCTTCAGTTCGTAGATCTTGTCGGAAAAGAATTCTGTGAGCTTCAAGAATCTGGTTGATCACTTTGCGTTCAAATCCTTTTCGTCGAAGCCCAACAATATTGATTCCTTTCACTTCAAAACGGTTACCATAGCCAGTTGTATAGGGTACTATGTGCTTGTCAATTAAAGACCCTGCACCTGTGTAAGCATAGGAGCCAATGCGAACAAACTGTGTCACCCCATTTTGACCACCAAGAGTAATAAAGTCTTCCATTAAGACGTGACCGCTCAGACCTGTATAATTAGCCAGAACATTGTGGCTCCCTAAAACGCAATCGTGAGCAATATGGACGTAGCCCATCAGGAGGTTATGATCTCCAATAATGGTTTTTCCACCTCCTTGGACAGTACCACGATTGACAGAGACGCACTCTCTGAACTGGTTGTTTGAACCTATCACAAGAGTGGTGGGTTCACTGTTATATTTTAAATCTTGGGGAGCACTACCGATGTAAGAATAAGGATAGAAGACGTTGTCGGTGCCAACGGATGTTGGACCTTCCAAAGTAACATGGCTTTTCAAGATGCAGCGATCACCCACAGTGACATCGGGGCCAACTACAGAGAATGGACCAATTTCAACATCATTACCAATTTTGGCACGTTCATCCACCAAGGCTGTGGGGTGAATCCGCTGCATACGATAACTCCTTTGATTCATTTGAAATTGTGTTGAAGTGTAAGTGTCACCCTCTTCGAAGACAATCTCTGTATAAATAAAGCTTTCAATTCGATGGATTTGCAGTGATCCAATCAGAAATATACTGAACTTGATTTTGAATGATTTGCGTCATCCGAAAGGAAGTAACGGCACTTACTTCTAAGGGAAATTTCATTGGAGGAGCAAGCAGGCCATGCCATTCAAAATCTTGCTGTAAAGTGGTTGCTAGTCGGAATGGAGATATACGAATTCCGCTACGATTTAGTAATTCAGTTGTGGTTTCAGCAATTGCATGGCCGACCAGTGTCCAATGCGTTATCTCTTGTCCAGGGGCATATTCTTTCAACAGTCTGCGATGAAGAATGATACCAGGATGATCATTTTGTTGAATTGTAGGGAGATAGCTCAGGAAGGATAGTCGGTTCAAAACCTCAGGATCAAATTGTCTGAGCAACTCACTATTTGCGATGCCAGAACCTGCATAGATTGGAATATTCCATTCCTGATGCTGCCAAATAAAAGCGTGGGCTTCCAGTGCATCTCCAAGAACTACAATAGCGTCTGGAACTAGCGCTACCAATGGATCTAATTCTTTTTCCAGGCTGAACAGAGGAACTCGGCTTGGCATGGGTTCAATTTGAATCAATCCTGCACTTCCTGTGTCAAAATACTCAAGCAGCGCAGTTGCTTTTTGACCCTCCCGAAACCAAACAAGAATACGTTTCCCTGTCAGATTCTCAGCACAGAATCTTCCAAGTGCTAGAGCTTCAGCTTCCAAGGATGGAGAGAAATAAATTCTACCTATATTATTAGCCTTAGGGCGAGCAACACCAAAAAGGTCTGGTATCCCAGACAAAGGAAACCAGTTTGGATAAGCATTTAAGACAGGCTCTCCAACGGACCCTACTACTGCCAAAGTTGGATGTTGAAAAATTGAATTCTTGATAAGTTTTTCTACCCTCAAGCTTTCCATGCGAGTGTCAAGAGTCTTGTAGTCAATTCTTCTTCCATGAATGCCGCCTTGGTCATTCAAGTAGCTGAAATAGGCTTCTAGTCCCACGGAAACGCCACGATATTGATCCGCTGCAGGTCCACTCAAAACTTGGAGTCCAGCTAGATGAATTTTTCGTTGTGTGACTGGTGAGTTCGATTGGGCAGTTGCCGAGTCCAACAAAACAAACAGATAAATGATTGTATATCGAATAGCCTTTTGAAGTTTCATCTTATTCGAGATTTCTTAGTTGGAAATACTTATTGTTCACTTTGAATTTAATGTAGTTGATTGGCAACCGATTATGCTTGTGCCTATACTTTGAATCAATGGAAATGTGTTGACAGGTTCTAACTGCAATTCTACGATTTCTGATATCTTAAGCCAATAAGTTTGATTAAAGAAATTTGCTGTTTTGTTTTTCCCTTTGTGATAGATGCAATTTGTAGTGATCCATCACGAAAAATTACTATTTAACGAATAAGGTTTGCTAAATGTGGTCAGATATATTCCAGACTGAAAAGCCAGGCTATTACGGCCAATTTGGTGGAATGTTCATTCCTGAGATCCTTAGGGCGACATTTGAGGAGTTGATCGCCGCCTTTGAATCTGCAAAGACTGACCCCAGTTTTTGGATGGAATATGTTCAGACCATGCAGAGCTATTCTTGCCGTCCAACACCAATCACGTACTTGCCAAACTTGAGCAAGAAGAATGGTGGAGCACAAATCTATTGTAAGCGAGAGGATCTGAACCAGACTGGAGCTCACAAAGCTAACAACGTGATGGGCCAGGGGTTACTTGTCAAGCGAATGGGAAAATCAAGAGTCATTGCTGAAACTGGAGCTGGACAACATGGTGTGGCAACCGCAACCATGGCGGCTCGCTTTGGGCTTGAGTGTAAAATCTACATGGGTGCACTTGATGTAGAACGTCAGCGGCCGAATGTTTTCTGGATGGAACAGCTAGGTGCTGAAGTTGTGGCTGTTACCGAAGGATCATCAACCCTTAAAGACGCAATCAATGCGGCAATGCGCGATTGGTCTGCCAGTATGGATGACACCCACTATGCCTTGGGAACGGTCTGCGGACCACATCCATTTCCAACAATGGTCTCTTACTTTCAATCTTTAATTGGTCAGGAATCCAGAGAACAGATCTTAGAACTTACAGGAAAACTACCTGACCGGATCTACGCCTGTGTCGGAGGTGGTTCAAATGCTTCAGGACTGTTTTTGCCTTTTCTGGAAGACAAAGGAGTTGAGCTGGTAGGTGTCGAAGCAGGTGGCCATGGTATTGAAAGTGGTGCACATGCAGTCAGGTTTTCTAGTGGTCACATTGGGGTGGCTCAAGGTTACAAAACTTACTTCCTTCAAAATCCAGAAGGACAGATGATGCATACCCATTCAATTGCCGCTGGATTGGATTATGTGGGGGTTGGACCGATTTTGAGTCATTTGCATGATGAAGGAAAAGTGCGCTTTAGTTCTGCTACAGACCAGGAAGTGATCGATGCAGTTCGATTACTGATTCGAACAGAAGGACTAATTCCTGCGCTGGAAAGCACTCACGGTTTGGCGGGGTTGTTGCGCGAATCACGTGAAATGGATGAAGAGGATATCGTTCTATTCAACTTGTCTGGTCGGGGCGACAAAGACATTTTCAATATTGCTGAGGCATTGGATGACCCGAAATGGCGTGAGTTTATTCATCAAAAATCAAATGAATATCGAAGATCAAGCAACTGAGAGATGAATGTCCGGCAAGCTAACTGAATATTTGAGAAATAGACTAAAAGAGAAAAAAATCTTACTGATGACCCACACGGTCGTCGGCTATCCTTCTCTTGAAGATAATTGGCGGATGCTTCAAGAGATGCAGTTGGCCAATGTTGACATGGTAGAATTGCAGATGCCTTTCAGTGAGCCAATCGCAGACGGCCCTTTATTCGTCAAAGCAAATCAAGAAGCTCTGAAAAATGGTATTGATTGGAACGCCTACTTTGAATTTATGGGAAGGGCTCATGAAAAATTTGATTTTCCCTTACTGTTGATTGGCTACTACAACAGTGCATTCGCAATGGGTCACCATAGTTTTTGCTCAAGGCTTGCGGAGCATGGCGCCAGCGGGTACTTACTACCGGACCTGCCTCTCGAAGAAATGGGAGATTTGCAGGATTTGAGCAGAGAGCATCAACTGAACCCGATCATGCTTTGTACGCCAACACACAAGGATACTAGGTTGGAGAGCATTTGTACCAACGGGAGTGGATTCCTCTATTGTGTAGCCAGGAAAGGAGTCACTGGTGCTGTGACAAAGATTGATCCTATCATCTTTGAGTTCTTGAAACGATGCCGGAAATATTCTGATTTGCCTCTGGCATTGGGTTTTGGGTTGAGCACGGGAGAGGATTTAAAACAGCTTCAAGGGCATGCAGACATCGCAGTGATCGGTACAGCTCTTCTGAAAATTTGGGAGGAAAAAGGTTATGAAGCCTATCGAAGTCTTCTTCAAGAATTAGCTGTAGCAACTGCCTAATCTGATTCAAGCTCCATGTCAACAACGGCATGCTCCGAGCAAATTTCGTGGATTAGGTCCAGAACAGGCAC
>DPLM01000217.1:6657-6839 GCA_003541985.1 Deltaproteobacteria bacterium
TACTCTGGATGAACGGAAAAAGCACTCAGTGCCTCTCGATTCTCAAATTCTACTGACAGAGCAACATCAAAAGATTTCGGAGTTTCTTTGAAATCTTCTCCTACTGTTAAGTGCTGGATCTCTTCAATTTTTTCTGGTAGACCAGCAAACGCGTCCATTAGTTGCTTTGATCGTTGTTGGTT
>DPLM01000400.1:0-5535 GCA_003541985.1 Deltaproteobacteria bacterium
GCTCTCTGAGTAAGTAATGCATCCAAAGATTATATTTTTCATTATCGTACTGTTGATGACCGTCCTAGTTGGATTTGCTTGGGCGGCAGGTGAAGGGCGAAGGCAAATTCGACCCCTGGATTATCAGAGTTTGCGCTCCTTTACTGAGTCTCAGCAAGTTATTCCTAACTATCTGGCTGATCGGTATCCAGATAACTTTGAAGACAAAATACGAAGAGATGCTGCTCGTTATGTCCCCTCAAAGCGCCGGTTCAAACCCAATCCACTAAATTACGGACAACTCAGAATTTATCTTGACAGACAGTACGAAAGCCCTCCTGACAACCCTCTCACGAGAGATATTTATTCACGAAGAAAATCTGTGAGGACCATCATCAGAGAACCGATGGATATGCGGTAAAAAAGAACATGGTGTGATTCACAACTAATTTGTGTTATAAAAATTGATTGACTTCTTTAACAATATCTTAATCTTTTGGTATTGGATACTTCTTGAAATATCCTGAGTAGATTGGGTACTCCCGCATGGCCAAGAAAAAAGTTCGTAAAGCTGGCATGGTCAAGCGCCAGCAGACAAAGAAACATACTAAAGCGCAGCAACGGCGTAAGTTCGCCTCACGGAGAATGATTAGCAATCCCCAAGCTGCAACCCAAAAGCGCTTGGAAGAATTACTGAGCACACTTCCCTACCTAGCCTTCTCAGAACGTTTTGAAGATTTCAAATTTGATGTTCAGACAGTAAAAAAGGAATTGGACGCAAAAACACCTGAACCTTTGATTCTCATGAGGCTATTAACCGATGAGTTTTTGGAAGGGTTTCGTGCTCGATTTGAGGAATTTGAGAGAGAAACTACACCTCAATCACCAGACAACCTTTTGGCAAAAGCGACCATCCATCAGTTGGATCACAGCAATGAAATTCCCCATCTTTCAAACCCAATGATAGTGGCTGTATATCTCAAGACCCGTGCAGAAGCGCTGGGTGATGATACACTTGATAAAGAAACGATTCACGATGCTCTTAACGATTATGAAGTCAGAAACAGCGATCTGATTGAACTAATATCTGAAAGTCCAAATGAGTTGATTTATGGACCAGAAGCTAAAATACCCAACTCATCCACTTCAGAATTTGATGGTAAAGTTATTACTGATTCTGTATCTGAGGAAGTCGTTAGAGTTCCTCCAATCCCTGAAAAAATTTTGGTGGATTTCCGAGAGAGTCTCGACTGGTCAGATGAGGAACTCTCACGATTGGATGAAGACCTTGAAGTGTTTCTTGATGATTTCCAACCACCTGTGTATCAGGAATGGACACCTGATTTAATTGACGAATTCATCAATGAATGGTTTGTCAGGGAAGCAAATCCTTTGGAAGAAGACTTGGCAAGCATGCGAAAAAACATGCTCTATTTCTTAAGGCATCTGCGTGAGAAATCTCTGTTACCATCATGTTTTGGAGATACACGACCAGCCAGCCTGGAAGGAGCTGCTTGAATCGAGCTTATGTTTAGGGGAATGGTCAGACATTTTTCCAACCACCACGGAGGTGACTATGCGTATTTGTTGGCAATTCAGCATCCTTCTTACAATCCTATCTCTAACTGCCCTCAATGGGTGCAATAAGGATCAGGCGCCTCGACCTAGTCAAGGAACGCTCGACAACCCTAGTTTTCATGTCATGCGGGGTAAAGACTTACTTGATGAGCAGCGTATTGATGCTGCCTCTAAGCAGTTTGATCTAGCACTTGAGTTGAAATCCGACTATGCACCAGCTCTAGCAGGCAAAGCACTCATCCTTACTCTCCAATCGCAACAACTAGGATTGGAGCTAAAAAATGCTGCAGAACTCCTGAAGGAATCTGAAAATTTACTAGACAAAGCTCTCAGCAAGGCTAGTGGCCCAAATGAGGAGCTATCAGTGCAATTGTTAGCAATGCGTACAATCACTGCCAGAGCGGAAGGGGAAGACTGGATTGATGATGTTGAGGATCATTTCAATGACGCTCTAGAAGTTTTCAAAGATCACTCTGATCTTCGAGCAAGCAAGGCAGAACCATGGTATCATTGGGGACAATCAAATGAGAAAGCTTTGAGATTCGAGGAGGCCCAGAATGCTTTCATGAAAGTACTTGAATTGAATCGAGGTTTTACGAGAGAAGCCAATCATGCAATGGAACAGCTTAATAAAATAGTTAGAGCCCAACCGGGTACAAGGCACGGGCTCGGACTTGCGATGATTGATCAAATCACTCGAGCTGATATGGCAGCCTTGTTGATGCAAGAACTAAAATTAGCTGATCTTTACGGTCGAAATGCAACTCCAGAAAAGCAAGAGCTTAGATTTAAATCTCCATCAAAAGATTTTGTTTTTCTTGAAAAAAACAACCTGGAGCGGCCGCTGGCCTCTGATATTTCAGACCATCCATTACGAGAAGATATTGAAACAATTCTTAAACTTCAGGTACGTGGCCTTGAATCAAATCCTCAATACCTTTTTTTCCCAAATAAAGAAATTACAAGAGCTGAGTATGCCTTGATGTTAGAGGATGTTCTTATTCAAGTGACACAAGAAACATCTCAATCCACTAGGTTTGTTGGAGACACCTCACCATTTGTTGATGTTCGGCCAGATGCTTACTATTACAACGCTGCGCGCACCCTTGTTTCGAGAAACATTATGCAGTTGCAAGACAAGGTTCGTGGTGAATTTGGTCCTGATCGAGCGGTCGCTGGTGCTGATGCCTTGTTGAGTTTACGGCTTCTCAAAGACGAACTCCAGCGCTATGTAAGATCTCCAAGCAGTTGACGAGGTATGAATTGTAACGTACTGGTTGTTGATGATGAGCGAAGTATTCGCTGGGTTTTAGAAAAAACCATCTCTCGAGCCAGTGCAACACCCCACATTGCTTCAAACTGCCGGGAAGCACTAGAAATTCTAGAAAGCCAATCTATCGACATGGTATTTGTCGATATTCACCTGCAACAGGAGAATGGTTTGGCTTTCACAGTGGAAGTTTTGAAGCGATTCCCTTCCTTATTGATCACGGTGATGACCGGTAAGAACACGATGTTCAACACGGTAGAAGCTATGAAGAAAGGGGCTTTTGAGTACATTACGAAACCATTTGATATCAATGAAGTAGAGGAAATTCTTGAAAGAGGCCAACATCTTCTTAGAGGCAACAAAAACGATCGCCAAAGCCAACTCCAATTAACCCACCGTGAAGAGCAAGAATTACTGATTGGCAGGAGTCGTCAAATGCGCGACATCTTCAAGTCGATTGGTAGAGCAGCCGCAACCCATCTTACCGTACTGATATTGGGAGAGAGTGGTACGGGCAAAGAATTAATTGCACGTTCCATTCATGCGCATTCTGATCGCGCAGAAGCGGCATTCATTGCGATTAATTGCGCAGCAATCCCAGGGGAATTATTAGAATCTGAGTTATTTGGTCATGAAAAGGGGGCTTTCACAGGAGCTGTTGACCGTAAACGTGGAAAGCTAGAAATTGTAGGTCGAGGAACTCTTTTTCTAGATGAAATTGGCGACATGCCTTTAAAACTGCAAGCAAAGCTTTTAAGAGTTCTACAGGAGAGACAATTCGAGCGGGTGGGAGGTAGCGAATTGATTCCTGCATCAATGCGAGTAATTGCGGCTACACACCGGCAACTAAATAAAATGATTGCGGAAAAGGAATTCCGTGCAGATCTTTTCTACCGATTAAGCGTTTTTCCAATTAATGTCCCCTCACTTAGGGAACATCGCGAGGACATCCCTCTGCTCGTAGAACATTTTCTGAAAAAAGGTCGTCAAGAACTAGCGGTAGGGCGCAAGAGCATTACTGAGGAGACGATGGATATTCTTCAAAAATATACTTGGCCAGGAAATATCAGAGAATTAGAAAATGTTGTTAAAAGTTTAATGATTACCAACGTTAGTGAAGTCATTATCAAAGATGCTCTTCCGCATAATCTGCTTAAACAAGCCCCACTCCCTGAATTTGAAGAAACATTAGAAGAATTGGCTTTGAAAAAGCTGAGTATGATAATCCCTGAATTTGTTCAACAGCAAAGAGAGGATTTAATGGACGCTGTTCTTCATCAGATTGAAAGACCCCTGTTACAATTGTTGTTAGACGAAACTCGGTGGAACCAACAGAGGGCTGCACGTATTCTGGGTATTAATAGAAACACTCTTCGTAAAAAAATTGAGATTTTGCAGGTTCGGCGACTAAGTTCCTCGAAAAGGCAATAGTTTAAAATGCTCAGTCAGGTTTTACAAACCATTCATCAGAGAATTGCATCAGGTGACACTGATTCTTCCTATGTAGCATTACTCGTTCAAAAGGGAGAAGATAAAATTCTGAAGAAAATTGCTGAAGAAGCTACCGAAGTAGTTTTGGCAGCTAAAGGGAACGACCGTGATGCATTGGTGCATGAATTGACCGATCTATGTTTTCACTGCCTTGTCTTGATGGCTGAAAAAGAAATATCCTTAATGGATATTGATAATGAATTTTTGAGTCGTTTTGGCCAATCAGGCATTGAAGAGAAAGCTTCTCGCAACTAACCCTGATAATTCTCTCTTTTTCCTCCCAAATTAAGACTTATGTTTACCCCTTTTGAATCTTTTGGCATCAAATTCCGCAATCAAATCCTTGCTCCACCAACCAAAGAGAACCTTGCAAATCACCGCGGGATTGTTGGTGGTGAAATGATTCGTCACTACTCGGCCCTAGCAAAACAAGGCGTTGGCACCATGCTTACAGAATCGGCTTTTGTTGCTCGTCAAGGGAAGATGGCAACTGGTCAATTAGGAATTTCTGAAGAAGAGCACTTAGAAGGCTTAGAAAAACTAGTCAAAGCCATCAAGAAAGAAGGAGCTCGTATTGGGATCAAGCTTTCTCATGCAGGCGCAAGAACCTCAGAAGAAGTTTGTGGGGAAAATCCTGTGGGGCCATCTTTGTACAATTTTGGCCGTGATTTCGACCTTAGCAGAGAATTTGACGAGGGAGATATTGAAGAAATCACTCTTCATTTTGTCCATGCAGCAGAAAGAGCTGAAGAAGTTGGATTTGATTTTATTGAAATTAATGGGGGAGACCAACTGCTCCTAGATCAATGCTTTTCTGTCCGGTTCAATAATCGAGACGACGATTATGGATCAGAAACAATCGAAAACCGATTACGGCTGACTTGTCAAATCATCCAAGCAATCCGTGATCGAAAAAGTGTTTCGATACCCATCAGTTACTATTTTTCCATTTTTGATAAGATGGAGGACGGATTTTCAATCACTGATCTCCATGAAACACTTGAACTACTTGAGAAAAGTGGGGTTGATATTTTTCACCCATTTGCAGTGCATGTTATGAATCGATGCTTTGATTCTGAGGAATCTTTATTGGAATTGATTGGACTAAACACAGAGCAGCCTCTTGTAGCGGATGGTAACATCAAGTCACCCCAAGTGCTTTTGGAGGTACTAAACATCGACAAAGTGCAGTGGTACGTTCTCGAAAAGACACTTTT
>DPLM01000400.1:5965-6433 GCA_003541985.1 Deltaproteobacteria bacterium
TGTCGGGTAGCGATAGTTGGCTTAGGCACTGTCGGAAGGGGAGTTGCAGAAATCCTTTGGCAACATGAGAAAGAGGACAACAATGCTGTTCAATTAGCAGGAATTTTAGAGAAAAACCCGGAAAATCAAAATCTTGCTGATTGGGTGCAGCGAGATCAAAGTTTACTTTATTATTCACTTGAAGACTTGCTCGCAGATTCTACGATTCAAGTAATTGTAGAAACAGTTGGAGGGCAAACATTCGCTCGCGAGCTAATTAGAAAAGTTCTTGAATCAGGAAGAGATGTAGTTACAGCCAACAAAGATCTCATGGCAGTGCATGGGGAAGAGTTACTCGCAATAGCTGAACAATGCGGGAGAAAGCTTCTTTTTGAGGCAAGTGTAACAGGAGCAATCCCTGTTATCAGATTACTTCAAGATTACTTTCATGTTGATGATATTGAGAAAGTCAGCGGTATATTTAATGGT
>DPLM01000328.1 GCA_003541985.1 Deltaproteobacteria bacterium
CCCAAAAAGAAATTTCTGGTTACTGATGCTAAGGCATTCAGGGCGAGATCTTGATAAACAGTTCCAATGCCTGCATCAGAAGCCTCGCGAGGAGACTGAAAATGAACCACTTCTCCATCAACCTTGATCTGACCGCTTGTTGGTGGATGAACTCCGGAGAGAGCTTTGATCAGCGTTGATTTACCTGCCCCATTGTCACCGAGGAGGGCATGTACTTCTCCAGGGTAGACATCAAGATCAATTCCGTTAAGGGCAGTAAAACTCCCAAATTTTTTGACGAGGTTTCTTACCTCTATCAATGGTTTTTGATCACTCATCGCTAGACACTCCCAATAATTCTTTTACGAATATTTTCGTTTGTCAGTGCAGCACTTACTAGAACTGCCCCCAAGAAAACACGGTAGAATGAACCATCAATTCCAGGAATGTAGAAAAATGCCTCCTTAGCAATTCCAAAGATCACGGTGCCCAGCAAAATTCCAAGGATGGTTCCAAATCCACCTGTAAGAACTACACCTCCAATGACCGCTGCAGCAATAGCCTCCAATTCTTTCAAATTACCCTTTGCAGCATCAGCCGTATTTACCTCAAAGACTTGACAGGCTGCGAACATCGTGGCGCAAAAAGCTGTGAACACAAACAGTGATATTTTCACCCGATTTGTTGGAACTCCATTAGCTCGGGCAGCACTGAGATTTCCGCCGGTAGAATAAATCCAGTTTCCTGCCTGCGTTTTACTTAGGACGATGTAGCAAAATAAAGCCATAATAAGCCAAATCATAACGCATGCGTACAAGCCCGGAGCAAACCGGTTCCCGAAATTGTTGACGTTCCAGTCAACTGCGTAATAAAGCCAATCAAAGACAGGCTGTAGGATATTGCCCCCAAAAAATTCTGCCACTGGTCGAGCTGTTGGTAGCGTATCTACGTAAGCCTTTGCTAGATCAAGGTCGGTAACTGCTTTTGCTTGCACTGCTTGCACCTCAATACCCGCATCAATTTTGGCTTGAAGCATTTTTTGCATTGCCTCATTTCCAGATCTGATGGCGTTGTCCAAGGATCTTTGCAGCGTTTGCAGCATTTTTTCTTCTTGCATCATAGTTTTTGTTACAGCAACCTTTTGATTTATATAGGTTAATTGCTCAGTTATTTTTGTAAGGGTGGTGTCTGGAGCAGATTTAAGGATTTCGAGGAGCTGATCATTTGGTAAGGCCTTTGCGGTCTCTCTTTCCATCTCTCCAAGCCCCGGTACTTCAATAATATTTTTTATATCAGGTAAATCTGTGACCGTTGTGGATCCAGCTGTTTGGTCGTCACGTTTGTTGAAAGCCCGGTAGCTTACCTCAGTCAAACCTCTGAGGAAGAAAAGACCTCCTAACGTTACAATGAATGAAGAAATTCCAGATTTGACTATAAACCATCCCTGAAACCAGCCAAAGGATAAGGTCAAACATAGAGTGATCAGGATTGCCGTCAACGGGGAAACATTTTGAATTTCAAAAACACGGAGGCCTTCGATCGTGAAACCATCTGAAAAAGATGGATATGGTATAATGATGGTGAAACCCCACTTAAGGATCATCGCCATACATCCAGCAGCAAAGCCAGCCATTGAACCTATGGAGAGATCAAATTCACCAGAAATGATCAACATTCCTGCCCCTAATGCTATAATTCCTAACTGGGCAATCACTCGAAAATTATTTCGGATTCCCAGAGCGTTAAATCCTTCTCCTGTAAAAGGATTAACGGAGAATTGACCTTCCGGAATAGAAAAATAACCCAGCATTCCAAAGAGCAATAGCATTACTCCAAAGGGACCAATTTCTGGCCGAGCTAGTAATGTCTGGAACCAGTTTTTTTCCTTATGTCGGTCACCTTCATTCCTTTCAAAGATGTTCGATGTTTCAGAACTCATTTTGATCTTCAGATAAAAAAAAAGGACTACATTTTTGCAGTCCTTTAATGATTTCAAATTCCTGATTTCAACTTATCGGTCGATACCTGCAAGGGCTGAAACTGAGGAAGCGTTTGATTTGTCAACGAATCCTGGACCTGATGGTATATTAGCTCCTGGCAAAAGGCCTGCACCTGTGTTGTACAGATGCAGAACTACTACAGGCATGTAGCCTTGCAGTCGTTGCTGCTGATCAATGGTGAATGAGACTTTACCAGAGTTGATCATGTCCATAACCTCTGGGCTCAAATCAAAACAAGATAAGTGGACTGACATGCCAAGATCTGACAATGCTGTATTGACACCCGCACATACGTTTGGTGAGACAGACAAAATTGCGTCAATATCTGGATTTGCTTGCAGAGCTGCAGTTGCTCTTGTGACGATGGTGGCTGCATCGTGGGTTGTGTCCACGGAAGAAATAATTTTTACACTTTCCCCATAACCTTCGCAACGGTCAGATAAGGCTGTGTTATATTGTTCAGGAGTCATGCAAAGTGCCTTTGTAGCGCCCTCAGCTTTGGCCCTAATGCCAGCTTTTTGTCCTGCCAACTTCTCAGGTTGTCCAACGTGCATCAAAGCCCCGAGGCTTGCAGAAGATTCAAGACCAGAGTTCATTGTAATAACAGGTATACCTGCTTCCACAGCAGCCTTAATAGCTGGGCCGAGGGCATCTGGATCTGGTAGAGAGATCACCATACCATTAGGCTGCGTTGCCGCAGCAGCTTGGATTGAACTCGCCATGTCAGCCATATCTCCGGATGGATTATAGATGTATTCAAACTCTGCTCCTACAGCCTGAGCAGCATCCTCACCACCTTTTTGAACTACTGGCCAGAAGGGGTCCTTCCCCTCGCCGTGAGTGATCATCACATATCGCTCAGAGTGGCCCCCAGCCAATGCTGTCACTGCAAGCATCGCTACCGCAGCTACAGCGACCGCAAACGATTTCATACATTTCATTTTCATCTCCAATCAATAGTTAAATTTGGGTTTTGAGTCAAATTTTCCAGAACTAACCCACTTCTACAATTTCATACCATTTCCTACGGGCCTGTAATCGCTCAACCTGTATTATGAGTGTGCAAAAAACTGGAAAATGATTCTTATCGGCTTTCAGAAAGATAATTCTTTATTAGCCAACAACGCAATATAGCTTGATGAGGTTAGTTATGTCAAACAGCTTTGCAGAAAATTGATCTACAAAATATAAGTTACTTTTAGATTCATTAATTTAATATTAATTTCAAAAGGTTTGAATTGTCTGACTCAATTTCGGATCAGCTTTGTGATTCTGTCAAAAGTTATAAAGCAATAAAAATTGATACAACCCGGGAACTAAAAACTCGAACGCTCCGGTATTATGTTAGGATTTTGGGTCAAAATAATCCCTTAGTGCGTCTCCAAGAAGATTAAAGATAAGAACAACAAACAGAATAGCGAGACCTGGAAAAACAGAAACGTGCGGCGCTTCCCACAAAACGTAACGCCCCTCAGACAGCATGGCTCCCCAACTTGGGATTCCAGGAGGAGCTCCTAGCCCCAGAAAGCTAAGGCTGGATTCAGAAATGATAGTGCCAGCTAAACTGAAAGTAGTTTGAACAATCACTGGTGGCAAAATGTTTGGTAAAAGATGAAGGAACATTACCCTCCACGATGGCATCCCTGATGTTCTAGCAGCTAGCACGTATTCTTCTTCCCTAACAGACAGTACCTGTCCTCTAACAAGTCGAGCGTAAGCAACCCAACCAAGTGCTGACAAGGCCAAGATGACATTGTTGATATCAGGCCCAAGGACCGCCACAAGGGCAATTGCCAGCAATAATCCTGGAAATGCTAGGAGAACGTCAACGATTCTCATCAACACAATATCTATCCAGCCTCCAAAATAGCCTGAGAGCAAACCCAGGCTAACTCCAATCACAGTTGAAATACCAATTACCCAAAAGCCAACATAAAGTGAAATACGTGCTCCTGCCAGCAGGCGACTAAAAATATCACTGCCATTTTCATCAAGTCCCATCCAGTGATCGAAAGAGGGTGTCTCCAGTTGACGGATCAAATCCATCTTGTCAATGTCATACGGGGCAATCCAAGGAGCTAGCAATGCTGGAATTATAAAAAAGCTGAGGAGTATAAGAAAATAAAGGCGAATACGGCCTAGGGGACGGCTCATGAGAGGCGGATACGAGGATCTAAATAAGCATATAGTAAATCAATTACTAGATTTACCATGACGTAGCTTCCGGCAATGAACAGCACGCAACCCTGAACTAAAGGATAATTTCTACTGTTAATTGCAGAGATCAACAAGTTGCCTAGACCAGGCCAGTCAAAGATGGCTTCGGTGATAATCGCCCCGCTCAATAAAACCCCGACTTGTAGGCCAATCACGGTGACGATCGGAATGAGTGCATTTCGGAGCGCATGTCGAAATAGAATTCGTAATTCGGAAATTCCTTTTGATCTTGCAGTACGGATGTATTCAGCCTGAAGAGTTTCAACTACCGAAGATCGAGTGATCCGCGCCAGAATAGAAGCCAATGAAGTGCCAAGGGTCAATGATGGAAGAATGAGATGTTCCAAACCACCTCTCTCATTGACCGGTAAAAGGTCGAGATAGATTGAGAACACCAGGATCAACATTGGTCCAAGCCAAAAATTTGGAATGGAGACACCCAGCAAAGAGAAAATCATTGATCCCTGATCGATCCAACTTCCTTTGTTTACCGCAGCAATAAGTCCAAGTGGCATTGCCACCCCAATTGTCACGACCATGGCACCAAACATCAGTTCCATAGTTGCTGGGACGCGTTCCATGATTTCCTCAAATACTGGCTTCTTGCTAAAAAGAGAAGTCCCCCAGTCTCCCTGTAAGAGGTCACCAAAGTATCTAATGTATTGAATAATCAAGGGGTCGTTGAGGCCTAGTTGGTCTCTAAGAGTTTCTCGATCAGCACCTAGGGCAGAATCCCCCAGCATCAAGTCGATGGGATCCCCAGGTATGAAATGTAGAAGCAGAAAGACTAGGGTTGCGACTCCCCACAGAACTGGAATTAAGAGCAGGAGTCGACGCAGCAGGAAATTTCCCAAGGCTCAGTATTCCTTGGAGGACACCGGTTGCTGCTTAGATTTTGAGGAAGAAGAGTCCTTCATGGTCTCATGTTGATTTGAATCCGATTGATTGGCCTGGTTCAACATGGACTCCATATTTTCCATCATGGAGTTCATGAAATTTTTGCTAAACTGCAAAGTTGGCCCCATAAGTTCGCTCACCGCATCTTTGTCAACCTGCCCATCCTTTAGGTTTTGCTGAAATTGCTTCAGGAGGAGCCCTTGAACGTCCTGAATGTCTGGGAGGCCAAAGACCTGGCGAATCTCTTGTGGAGTTGCCTCAATGGAGATGTTGATTTTCATATTTCCTTGCCATTAACGGACAAACATCCAGGGAGCTTGTTTCTGGTAATTCGCTTCAAATATTTCAATATCTGACTGGTACTGAAGAGTCCAACCAATATCATCCAGTCCGTTTAGTAGCCGATGTTTGACAAATGAATCGATTGCAAAACTAAATTCCAATCCTTTTGGGCTCTGGACTTTTTGGTTGGGTAGATCAACTGTTAGTTCACAGCCAACATTTTCTTCAATTTCTGTGAAAAGCTGCTGTACAGAATCCTCTGGCAGAGCTACGAGCAAAATACCGTTTTTGGCGCAGTTATTATAGAAGATATCCGCAAAACTGGGTGAAATAATGCTTTTGAAACCATAATCGAGAAGAGCCCAAGGAGCATGCTCTCGGCTAGAGCCACAGCCAAAGTTGTCTCCTGCAACTAAGATTTGTGCACCCTGATAGCGGGACTGATTTAGGATGAAGTCAGGATTTAGATTTTGCCCAGCATCGTCAAGAAAGCGCCAGTCATGGAAAAGATGAATTCCAAAGCCAGTCCGTTCAGTTTTCTTCAAAAATTGCTTCGGAATAATTTGATCAGTATCAACATTGACCTGGTCCAACTTAGCTGCAGTCGCAGTGAGTGTTTGAAAAGGTTGCATTCTTATTTGAATAGGTTCAGTTAAAGAGTTCGTGGATCTATAAAGTGTCCTGAGATTGCAGCGGCAGCTGCCATGACGGGACTTACCAAATGGGTACGTCCACCCTTACCTTGCCTGCCTTCAAAATTTCGATTACTGGTCGACGCACATCGTTCACCTGGTTTTAGGATATCGTCATTCATTGCGAGACACATTGAGCAGCCGGGTTCTCTCCATTCAAAACCTGCTTCCACAAAAACATGATGAAGCCCTTCCTTTTCAGCCTGATTCTTCACAAGCCCACTTCCAGGCACAATCATCGCGTGAACCTTTGGATTGACTTTGTGGCCCTTCACAAAGTCTGCGACATTGCGGAGGTCCTCAATTCGAGAGTTCGTGCATGAGCCAATGAAAACCCGATCAATGTTGATTTCAACGATAGGAGTATTTGGTTGGAGATCCATGTAAGCCAAAGCGCGCTCGATGGCTCTTCGTTGGTTGGTATCTTCAATTTGCTGAGGATCTGGAACTTGCCCATGTATGTCTGTGACCATGCCAGGGTTCGTGCCCCAGGTCACTTGTGGAAGGACATCTTCAGCTGTTAAAGTCACTACTTTGTCGTATGTAGCTCCCTCGTCTGAAGCTAGCTGTTTCCAAAAGTTAACCGCTTGCTCAAATTCATTGCCTTTGGGGGCGTAGGGACGATTTACCAAGTATTCGAAGGTTCTCTCATCAGGAGCAACCATTCCAGCTCTAGCGCCTGCTTCAATGCTCATATTGCAGAGAGTCATTCTACCTTCCATCGAAAGTGCACGAATCGCTTCACCACAGAACTCTAGTACATAGCCAGTTCCTCCGGCAGTGCCAATTTTACCGATAATAGCTAGTATGATATCCTTGGCCCCCACTTTATTTGGCAAAGAACCACAAACTTCAATTTTCATGGTCTTAGGTTTCTGCTGCTGCAAAGTTTGCGTTGCAAGCACATGCTCTACTTCGCTTGTCCCAATCCCGAATGCTAGTGCTCCAAAAGCTCCGTGAGTAGCTGTATGTGAGTCTCCACAGACAATTGTAGAACCAGGTAAGGTCAGTCCCTGTTCAGGGCCTACTACATGTACGATACCTTGCCGCTCATCACCCAAGTCAAAAAGTGTGATGCCAAATTCCTTACAGTTCTGTCTTAATGTTTCTACTTGTTTGGCAGAGATGGGATCGGCAATTGGCTTATCTCTGTCCTTGGTTGGAACATTGTGATCTGGAACGGC
>DPLM01000259.1 GCA_003541985.1 Deltaproteobacteria bacterium
AAAACTATTTATCATGTCACACAAAAAATTTAACCTGCCCCAGAAGATTTGTCCTGTATGTCAGCGTCCATTTACCTGGAGGCGAAAATGGGCTCGTGATTGGGACCAGGTTCGTTACTGCAGTGAGCGTTGTCGGCGCAAAGGTGTTTAAGATCAACGTATTGATAATCCTCTCATTTTCTTTCTCTTTTTTTGATCATTAAATTATGCAGATCTGGTTCAAGCTGGCTTGGCGAGAAATTCGAAACAACCGTAAATTTAGTGTTTTCTTCGTCCTCAATCTGGCAATTGGGTTAGTAGGGTTTTTAGCGCTCAATTCGTTCAATTCATCGATCCAAAGTCATTTGGGGCGAAATGCGAAGAGTATTCTAACGGCTGACATTGCGGTCAATGCAACTCGCCCTTTTACAGAAGAAGAACTGCAAACAATTAGCAAGAGCCTTGGACCGATTGATCAGAGTCGTCAGATCTCCTTTGTTTCAATGTCCGCCAGTGGAGTCAATTCACGCTTATCGCAGATCATTGCTGTTGATGCCGGTTTCCCACTGTACGGAGAATTGGAACTCCGGGAAAAAGGGATCATTGGACCTCGCCAAGTTGCTCAAGCTCTGAAAGAGCCAGTTATCTGGGTCTATCCTGACTTGCTGACTTCTCTTGATTTAAAACTGGGAGATTCCCTGCAGATTGGCAGCAAGATTTTTAAGATTGCTGACGTAGTTCTGCAAGATCCAGGAACAAGTTTCTCTACTTTTGGAGTGGCCTCCCGAATTTACATGAGCTACGATCAGATCCATAACACAGGTTTAACTGCAGTTGGAAAAAGCCGAGTTTTCCACCGTCAATATTATAAGTTAGCTCCAGGAATTGATGAAGAACTAGCTGCCAAAAAATTACAGAAGGATCTGGATGAACTCGGGGAAAAAGCATACTCACTTAGAGTTCAGACTCCTGCCGGAGCAAGCCAGCAAGTTGGTCGAGCCTTGGGCTACCTGAATGATTATTTGGGTATGGTTTCGCTGGTTGCTCTGTTTTTAGCAGGATTGGGTGCAGCCTATCTATTTCGAGATTATCTGCACAGCCGTTTTCAGGAAATAGCAATTCTCATGAGTTTGGGTGCAGCCAGAAAGTCAACTTATCTCCTTTTACTCAGTCAAATTTTGATTCTGGGTGGAATGGCTGTGATTGTCTCTGCCTTCGTGTCTCTAGCCTTGTTACAGATTCTACCTCATCTTGTCTCAGATTTTCTTCCACTTGGTTTTCAACAAGATATGCCTTGGGCCAGTCTCTGTGTGGCTATGGTATTGGGAACCATCGGCAGCCTAATTTTTTGTTTACCAGTACTGACTTCAATCCATCGAGTTCAACCTATTGCCCTGCTGCGCGATACAAGTCGGGAGTTTAGTCGGGGGAACACCTGGAAGCTGAAGCTGGCGAGCTACTTGCCCGGGTTTCTGGTATACGGAGGGCTGACGATCTGGGTAGCCGGATTCAAAAGGGGAGGATTGTTTTTGTTGCTTTTCATTGGCGCCTTACTAGTCCTTACTTTATTGGCTTGGCTACTCTTCAAGATTTGTGGTCATTTTTCGAATCGTCAAAGACCAGTCTTCAAGATCGCTCTTCGCAGTTTGAACCGTAACCGAGTTGCAGCAATTTCCTGTTTCCTGTCGATGTCTTTGGGAACCCTGCTGATCAATCTGATTCCCCAGTTGCAGCAGGGGCTGGTTGAAGAACTGGAGCGGCCTGATGACAGCCGAGTACCAACGTTTTTTGTCTTTGATATCCAGGAAGAGCAGATTGAAGGCCTCACAAACGTGGTTGCTCAGGAAGGTTTTGCTCTAGAGAGCCTTTCTCCATTGGTGAGAGCTCGACTCTCAATGGTCAATGGAGAGATTTACCAAGGCCAAGATAGAGATGATGTGGTACGAGATGAAAACCGTGAACGTCGCCGAAGAAGTCGAACATACAATTTGTCCTATCTTTCTGCGGATCAGGCGAACCTTGGTATTGTAGAGGGGAAGCCCCTCAGTGGAAGCTATGATTTCATGGGCGATCAACCCGTTCAGGTTTCTTTGGAGAAAGAGTTTGCTGGCTGGCGTGAGTGGCAAGTTGGGGACCGGCTAACCTTTGATATTGCAGGCATTCCAGTTGAGGCCCAGGTAGCAAACTTGCGGAAGGTGGAATGGACTACGTTTCAACCGGACTTCTTTATTGTGATGCAGCCCGGTGCTCTGGAAGATGCCCCCAAAGTTTTCCTTGGCAGTATCCGGAATGTTCCTGCTGAAAAACGACTTTCACTTCAAAACAGTATTGTTCGTTCCTATCCCAATATTTCTGTCATTGATGTGACAAGAATTTTAGCAAGAGCCTTCGAAATCATTGATCAGGTCAGCTTTGCAATTAATTTTATGGCGTATTTGGCAATTCTGGCTGGTCTGGTGGTCTTGTACTCCATTGCTCGCCAGGAAGTGCAAAGCCGTGTTTGGGAGATGAATCTGCTCAAGACCTTGGGGGCGCGATTCCCCCTAGTGATGCGCATTGTTCAAACAGAGTTTGGGCTGCTTGCATTGTTTGCAGCAGCTTCAGGCCTTCTACTCAGCTTGATCTTTTCTTTCATCATTTCGTGGGTGGTCTTCGAGAATCTCTGGAGAATCAACTGGTGGAGCAATGCGGTTACTTTGATGGCAGTGGTAGCCCTTAGCGTTGTGACAGCCAGTCTTGCAGCACACCGAACGCTACGTCAGAAGCCACTAGCACTTTTGAGAACTGTTTAAATCTTTGTGAGGGATCGGGGTAACTCCGAACTCAATAGGATTCGCACTTCCTGCTCCTGCAAAGCTACAAGGGCACGGTCGACATCTCCCTTCTGTAAATTCACTCCACGAGTCGCATCTGAAATCACGATAGTTCGAAACTCGATTTCAGTAGCATCTGTTGCCGTAAAGTGCACACAGTAGTCGGTTGCCAGACCTACCGCAAATACTTCGTCCTCTAGCTCACGTAGATACTCTCCCATTCCCGTACTGCTCTGGTGGTCGTTATCAAAGAAGCCGCTGTAGCTGTCAATTCGTGGATTTTGCCCTTTGTGGAAAACTCTTTTGACCTTACTGTGATCCAAGTTAAAGATGAATTGGGCTTCCTCCGTTTCTTGAACAAAGGGAACTGGCCAGAGGACTTGCGGTATTCCATGCAGATCAATCAATTCTCCTGGTTGTCTTCCCTCGTGCTGAATTGCAAAACTCTGATGGTCAGAAGGATGCCAGTCTTGGGTTGCTACAACTAGGTCAAACTTTTGCTGAAGTTGATTGCTCAGCGGAACAATGCTGTCCCCCTCGGGAACTGGGAGCGCCCCACTGGGAGTGAAATCATTTTGTAGATCGACAAGAATCAAAGCATTCATGCGGGGTGTTTTGGGAATCAGTTGGCAAATCGGTCAATACTCATCGGAGTTTTTCGCTCACAGCGGCGGTCCCAGTCCTTGTCGTTGGAGGCACAGGGGGTCGGATTGGATTCAAAGACACAATAGTGTTCGCCCGGAGGCAGTTGGGAGTCCAATGGTACTTCATACCGGCGGCCATCATAAAATTGGGCGATCACACCGTTTGAAATCGGAACCAGTTTTTGTACCCGTGAATCCAGAGAGGGAGCAACGTATCGGGCATATCGTGGGGTGTAAAGCAATTCACAAAGTTCCATCACATGAAGTCTTTTGATGGTTGGATAATTAAAATCAACATGATTGGGCGGATTGCTACTGCAAGCAAAAATTCCTATTCCAAACAAGCTAAACAGCAAGGGTCCACGACAAAAAAACGACATGTGAACTCGCGTTTTTGAGAAAGTGCAAAATTATTTAATTTAAGGCAGGTTAACGTGGTTAAAAGGTAATTCAAGAATTGTTCTGAATGGATTTGCATACATTGAGTTGGAAGCCTTCTTGGCCCAATTCAACACTTCGAGGTATTTAAGGAAAGTTACTAGATGAATTCCACTCCACATCCAATGATCAGCCTGCTGTACTACATCCTGCCTCATCGGGGCTGGTTTTCGTGGGCATGTTTTAACAGCATTCTGAACAAAGTTCTCGACTTGATGCCCCCAGTTCTTGTGGGCTGGGTGATAGATTCTGTCCGCCGAGAACCCCCTGAATGGATCGCTAATGTTGTGGGCACCACAGATCCATGGCCGCTTGCGGTTTTTCTTGCGGTTCTTGGAGTTGTCATCTTTGGCTTTGAAAGCCTCTTTGAATGGGCCTATCAGTACGGCTTCATGAACCTTGCTCAACGAGTCCAACACAATCTACGGACAGATGCCTATAACCACATTCAGATGCGTGAGATTGAATTCTTTGAGAATCACCGCATGGGAGAGACCATGGCGATGCTCAATGATGACGTCAATCAGATTGAAAGGTTTTTGAACACGGGTTTCAACGAACTGCTTCAGTTGCTGGTATTGTTTTTATTTTCCATTTTTGTTCTGGTGGATGTTTCCTGGCAATTGGCGCTGATTGGCTTGATTCCTATGCCCTTGATTCTCTGGGGAAGCTGGTTTTATCAAAACCTCATCTCACCACGCTATAAGCGAGTTCGAGAAGCAGTTGGCGGGTTGAGCAGTCGTCTGGAAAACAACATTGCAGGTATCCTGGTCATCAAGAGCTTCACAGCAGAAGCATTTGAATCTCAACGAGTTTCTGAAGCATCACTGGAATATAAGAAAGCCAATCATGCCGCAATTCGCTTCAGTTCCGTCTATGTCCCTCTCATTCGAATGGCAGTGGCAATTGGTTTTGGGGGGGTTCTTCTGCTTGGAAGTTACTGGGTTCTGGAAGACAAAGGAGTACTAACAGTTGGCGAGTTGGTGCTGTTTTCAATGTTAATCCAGCGGATGTTGTGGCCCCTGACTCGGATGGGGATCACCATTGATGAGTATGAGCGTGCCAAGGCCAGTGCTCGTAGGACGTTTGGCCTTTTGCAGACTCCCAGCAAGATTCAAGATCCCGCAGAACCTCAAGTCCTTCCTGAACCGATGCAAGGGGAGATACACTTTGGTCAAGTCCATTTTACCTATCGTCGGGGTGAGACGGTCTTGCGAGGCCTGGATTTCAAGGTGCGGTCTGGAGAAACGATCGGTATTGCTGGAGCAACAGGTGCTGGAAAGTCAACACTGATCAAGTTGCTCCTGCGCTTGTATGATCCATCTGGTGGAGCAATTTGCCTTGATGGGGTGGATCTTCGGGATCTAACCCTGCAGGACATTAGAAGTCATATTGCTCTGGTCAGTCAGGATGTTTACCTGTTTCATGGCACAATTGCGGAGAACATAGCCTACGGTTCCCCGAATAGAGACCTAGCCCAAATCCAGGCTGTGGCAGAATCAGCTCAGCTACATGATTTCGTCATGACCTTGCCAGATAGTTATCAAACGGTTGTGGGTGAGCGAGGTATTCGGCTCTCGGGGGGACAGCGGCAGCGTCTCAGTATTGCAAGGGCGATCCTTAAAGATGCTCCAATCATGGTTTTTGATGAGGCAACCAGTTCTGTTGACACTGAAACAGAGAGAGCGATCCAACAAAGTCTTTCCAGAATCACAAAAGGGAAAACTGCGTTGATTATTGCTCACCGACTTTCCACGATCCGACATACTGATAGAATTTTGGTGCTGAGAGATGGTCAGGTGGTAGAGGAAGGACACCATGATGACTTGTTGGAGCTTGAGGGAACTTACGCTGAGCTGTGGCAGGTTCAGTCTGGTGAAGTTACTGCTGCTCCCATTCTTCATTGAAAGAATCGATGCCAGTCAGTTCTTCCTTGGTCGACTGCCTTAGGTTGATGTGATCCCATGAATTCGACACCACAAACTGAGTTTTGGAAGGGAGTTCGAGATACCTTCCCATTGATCGTGGGAGCAATTCCGTTTGGAATTATCTTTGGAACTCTCTCTGAGAGTGGAGGACTTTCTCTCTGGGGTGCTCTAGCTTTCTCAGCTGTTGTCTTCGCTGGATCGGCTCAATTCATAGCTCTGGGAATGGTCTCCACTGGAGCCGCTTGGCCAGTCATTGTGTTGACAACCTTCGTGGTGAATTTACGACACATCCTCTATTCAACTACACTTCTCCAGCAGGTTCGTCACTTGCCTCAACGTTGGCGCATTCCGCTGGCTTTCTGGCTCACCGATGAGACCTTTGCAGTTGCGGTCCGATACTATGCGGAACCTTCTCCAATCATCCACAAGCACTGGTACTACCTAGGCTCCGCACTCATCATGTATTTTAATTGGCAACTATGTACGATGATAGGGATTTTCTTTGGGAGGGTGGTGCCGGGTTTGGAGGAATGGGGCTTGGACTTTGCCATGTCTGCAACTTTCATCGGCATCGTTGTGCCTTATCTGAAGAATCGTCCAATGATCGCCGCGGCTATCGTTGCTTCAGGCTTAAGTTTGGCTTTGCACGGTTTGCCAAACAAACTCGGACTGATGATTGCTGCGTTAGCTGGAGTAGCTACTGGTTTTTTTCTGGAAAAAAGATTGGCTAGTAATCGAATGACTGAGGTAGGTGAAGCCCAATGAATGAGTTTTTGTTAGTTGGTGGGATGTTCTTGGTGACTTTTCTGGTCCGTTATTTACCGTTTGGACTGGCGGGCTCCTTACAAATTCCGGAGCCTCTTGAGCGTGCGCTACGGTTTGTTCCAGTGGCTGTCTTGATGGCGATTGTTGCACCCGCCGTTTTGATCCCCCAGGGAGATTCTGTCCAATTTAGTTGGCAAAATCCCCATCTTTTGGGAGCCTTTGCAGCCTTTCTGGCTGGTTGGTGGAAAAACAACCTGTTGCTAACCATTGTGGTCGGCATGGCGGCTTTTTTTATCTGCAGATTGCTGATTGGGAGATTCTAAAAACTGCCGATAGACATATCTGACCGTGGATGGGATTATTTTCCACACCAGACAGGATGACGTTTTTCAATGAAAGCAGAGATTCCCTCTTGAGCATCTCGAGCCTCTAGATTTCGAACCATTACATCCTTTGTGTAATCATACGCTTCGCTAAGTGGCAGTTCAGCCTGCCGGTAATAGGCTTCCTTGCCGATAGCGACAGTCAATGGCGATTTTGAAGCAATCTTTCTTGCCAGTTCCATCGTCTTTGTAGCTAGCTGTTCGGCATCGACAACTTCGTTGACCAGTCCCATTCTACAGGCATTTTGAGCATCAATCAGGTCGCCAGTTAGTAACATCTGCATAGCGTGCTTGTTTGATAAATTGCGGGAAAGAGCGACCATTGGAGTTGAACAAAATAAACCGATATTAACACCAGGCGTTGCAAAGCGTGCTTCTTGTGAGGAAATCGCCAAATCACAACTTGCCACGAGTTGGGCTCCTGCAGCGGTCGCTATTCCATGCACCTGAGCGATGACAGGTTTAGGGATACGAATGATTGTCTGCATCAACTTTGCACAATCTGTAAAAAGTTGTTCTGTGTAATTTCGTGAATAATTTTGAGCCTTGATCTCTTTGAGATCGTGTCCCGCACAATAGCCAGGGCCAGCTCCTGCCAGAATAGCGACTCGGACTAATTCATCTGTAGAAACCTCAATAAAGGCATCGAGCATTGCTCTCAGCATTCCTTGGGAGAGAGCATTCCGAGCTTGTGGTCGATTCATAGTCAGTGTGGTCACGCCTTCAACGTCGTGACGAAGTACCAAAGCTTCTTCAGTCATTTTCTTCTCAGATTGAGTTAAATTTAGAAATTGATCACTTGTCTCACTGTTTGCGCAACGCTCCAGTTTCATCAACTTTCCGCAATGCCTTTAATTCATCTACAGTTGGTTCTGGGACCACATGCACCCTTGGAGAGACCTTCAGTGCCCAATTAGTATTGGACTTGATTTCCTCGATGTTTGAGAAAGGGTAGTAGGCATCTAGTTGAAATTCTTTTGTATTGGGGTCAGGTCTGAGGATACCTAAAGTAGTGATGATAGCGGACGGGCCACCTCCTATAAAACCGTAACGCTCTCGAGTATTCCCGCCATCTAAGTATCCAGGTGAACTAATGTAGGTTACCTTTTCTGCAAATCTTTTTGGCTCATGGGCTACCATGATCAAAACCCTACCCGCTCCACATGCAATATCGTTTGCTCCTCCAGCGCCAGTAAGCCTGGTTTTGGGCGCTCGATAGTGATCTCCAATCTCCCCATCCCAAATTCCCGTTGTATTGACGTTTCCAAACTTATCGACCTGTGCGGCTCCAATAATACCGACATCACAGCGTCCCGAAGCGACTAGAAATCCTAGCGCATCCACCCCATTCGTGAAGCTTGTAGCATTCGCGGAGATACGGTTGCATTCAATCCCCCAAGGGAGCCCTCCGACTGGACTTGCCCCGTAAACTCCACCCTCCGTCATTGCACGAATATTTGGTGCATGGTGCGCTTGAGCAAAATAACCAGCCAGCATTGAGAGTCCTACACCAAAGATCGCCAGCTCGCCGTCACGTAATTCCCGGCCAGTGGCAATAGCCATCATTTCCTGGCGAGTGTATTCAAGCTTGTGACTGTTCATCTATCACCCTCCAAAACTAATTTTGCAATTTCATCTGCTGAAAGAATCCACTTGCGGTAAGGATCCATCAGAAAACTGGTTTCGGTTTGGGTGATTTTTTCTCTCTTCTCATTGCCAATCATGTCCAGATAGTCTCGGTGACTCTGGTAACTAAATACGTAGTCTTTCAAATATTGTTGGGTAGTTTCTTCCGTAGCTAGTGCTTTGTTCATCGAACGCATGTGATCTTCATCCACATCATAAAGTCCTGGTGAACTTTGTGGCCAGGCAGCAAAAGGCCAGTAGACAATGGCATCAACGACGATATCAGGAATGCGTACTAGGTTTGGAAATTGTCTCATACAGTCTGTGTGGACAATTTCATCTGCCACCAAGATCACCTTTTTGGCGGCACGGGAAAGTTCAAAACGGCTCCACTCCGTTCCCAACATGATTGCGTTACCGAGAGGGTCGGCCATGGAGACATGTATTGCAGCAACTTCTGGTTGTAGACTTTGAAAGGCACCGAGTTGTCGACCGCTGAAAGGATCTGTGATCATCGGGATCTTGCTAGTTGACGGATATTCTTCTGGTGAAAATGCGCTGCGATACTGGATGTCGGAGCCGATATTTACTGTAGCTGGTACGAAGGGCCAGTTCATCGCACCACCCAGAAGCCGGATTGCCATGGCTAGATTGGAATAATCTTCTAGTTGGGTCACTCCAGTTTCTATCGACCTGCGCAGTCCGTTGGCAAATCCGAAAACTTCAAGACCAGAAAAACCACACTCTGCTTTATCCACAGCCCCAGCTCCAGCCAAGAGATTGAGTTGCTGGGAATTACAGTGAAAAATCGCATGGAGTTGATTCCGACCCTGCCGCAAAAGTTCCCGCCCGAAAACAATCGCATCAGAGCCGATTGGCAGTGCCGCACCGCTGGCATATTGAACACCATTTTGCGTGAAGCGATCAACCGCGGTTGCTAGAGAAATTAACTTAGGTTGGGGCATGTCTTTGGGTTAGCGTAATACTATTCTGTGAACTGTCTATTTGACCAAACTTGTTTCCACATAAATGGAGTCGTCGAACTTATCCCTTATTCAAGGAGGATTCAAGTGCTGGAAGATCGTTAGATCAGGGTGGGGGTGCAGGGGGGTATGTCAGGCGAGTAAATTTGTCGGAGATACCGCTATTCCGTCAGCATCGCAATAAATCCAATGGTTTGGTGTGAAGCAGATGTTCCCAAATTGGAGAGGTATGTTTCGGAAGCCAGATCCGGTTTTAGTACTTCTTCGAGGATTTGTACCAAGAGCCTTGAAGCCAATTTGCAGATTGCCAATTGCAACGCTGTCACGAATCGCACCGTGCACAACGATTCCAGACCAGTCTTTGCTACGGGCAAGCTCTGCGATCATATCTCCAACAAGGGCTCTACGGAGGTTGCCAGTGCCATCAATTACTAGAACCTTACCGTGACCGCTTTCCGATAGAGTCTGGCGGATCAGACTGTTGTCTTCGTGGCACCTGATTGTGGAGATCTG
>DPLM01000395.1 GCA_003541985.1 Deltaproteobacteria bacterium
GCCGATGCCGAGCGACTCATCGCCAAGGCCAACGCGCATCCAGACCAGGTTTTCGCCGGCATGTTCCAACTCCGCGTAGAGCCGCGTTACCAAAAGATTCGCGATATCGTGCAGAGCGGTGAACTCGGCGACCTCATGCGCGTGCTGTGGATCATGACCGATTGGTTTCGTTCGGAGATTTATTTCCAAAGCGGCGGCTGGCGTGCCACATGGAAAGGCGAAGGCGGCGGTGTTCTGCTCAACCAATGCCTCCACCAACTCGACGCCATGCAATGGATCACCGGCATGCCAAGCCGTGTCAGCAGCCAGGTCGGAATAGGCAAGTGGCACGACATCGAGGTCGAAGACGACGTCACCTGCTACATTGAATTCCCGAACGGCGCCACCGGCACATTCATCACCTCCAGCGGCGAAACCCCCGGCAGCAACCGATTCGAGATTGCCGGCACGAAAGGTCGATTCATTCTGGAAAACAACACGCTCACCTTAACACGCAACGCAGTTCCGTCGGACGAATGGAGCAAAACTTCAAAGATCGGTTTTCAGCAACCGGAGACCACCGTCGAGGAAATCCCGATCCCCGGAGCCGACGCTCCGCACGCAAAGTTGATGACCAACTTCGTCAACGCCATCCTCGACGGCGAAGCCCTCATCGCTCCCGGCACCGAGGGGCTTGGCTCAGTTGAGTTGGCCAACGTCATGGTATACTCCGGCCTGCTTGGCCAAGCGGTCGATCTGCCTATGGACAGCGCCGCCTGGGAAGACAAGCTCAAAGAGTTGATCACCAACTCCACACACGAAAAGAAAACCTTAGAGGTCAGCAGCGATGACTTCGCCGCAAGTTTTAGAAAGTAAATTTCAGGAGACAAAAAATGGAATTGATGGGAATTGCAGACGAGGCGTCGCCCTCGATTGACGGTCAAATCCGGGCCACCAAGGAGCTCGGCTGGAAATGGATCGAGGCCCGCTTCGCCAAAGTCAATGGATTCGAAAAAGGCCCCGTGCACGACATACCGGAGGAGGCCTTCGACATCATGGCCGGCAAACTCGAGGACGCCGGCGTTGGTATCTACGCGCTTGGCTCCACCATCTGCAACTGGGCCAAGAACGTCGACACACCGTGGGACGTCACCGTCGGCGAGATCGACCGCGCTATCCCGCGCATGCAGCGGCTTGGTACAAAGTTCGTCCGCATCATGAGCTTCAAGCCGGCCGATGATGCTGACAAGACTCCGGATATCGTCTTTGAACGACTACGCGAAGTCACCCAGCGCTTCCTCGACGCCGACCTGCAGCCGGTTCACGAAAACTGCATGAACCACGGCGGCATGAGCTGGCAACACGGCGTCGAGCTACTTGAGAATGTTCCCGGCCTCAAATGGGTCTTCGATACCGCCAACCCCATCTTCAACGCTGATCGCTCCAAGTCACAGCCCTGGCCCAAACAGGATCCTTGGGAGTATTGGCAAAACGTCCGCGAACACACCGCCCATATACACATCAAGGACTGCATCTGGGTGGACGAGAAAAACGACGCCGACTACACCTTCCCCGGCGAGGGCGACGGACGCGTCCGCGACATCCTGCAGGACGCCATAGCAAACGGCTACGACGCCGGCGTCTCGATCGAGCCGCACATGGCCGTCGTCTTCCACGACGCGGACAGCGAGGCTAACGAGGACGACATGTTTAAGAACTACGTCGAGTACGGTCGAAAACTTGAAAAAATAATCGAGCATATTATAAACTAGCCATGTTTAGACACAAAATTCTGGAGTCTATCTTTACTTACTGCTTGATTACCATGGCAACACAATGGCTTATTAATAATTCTCATGCTAAAGACATTGATAAGTCTTATATTCTACACAAAGCACTTGATATAAGCCTTATTGCATCAGAGCCCGACATCGTAGACCCTGTAGCTTTAACCTTTGATCATAATTGTCGCCTATTCGTTGTTGAAATGCGCGACTATCCCAATGGAGTTACAAATAAGAAAAAAGGGGGGGCAATAAAACTGCTTAGCGACACTAATGGAGATGGTGAATTCGACAAGGTAACACTTTTCGCAAAGAACTTATCATACCCCACTTCAGCTACTGCATGGAAAGACGGGATACTGGTTGCAGCACCGCCAAACATAGTTTACTTGAAAGATACTGATGGAGATGGTGTCAGCGACGAAAAGGAAACTTTTATCAGTGGATTTAAACTAGGTGTTACAGACAGTAACCTCAACAGCCTTCGATGGAACTTAGACAACTGGATTCATGGCGCCAATGGAGGCAACGGAGGAAATATTTATTTCACCGGAAAAGATGAAGTAAAAACACCTCTAAGAAATTTAGATTTTCGATTCAGGCCAGACATCCGCCGATTGGAAACCACCAGTCAAACTGGTGGAGGATTTGGCTTGGTATTCAATGAGTGGGGACACAGTTTCACAACTTACAACATAGATTATCTCCAACAAAGGATCATACCACAAAATTATATTGATCACGCTCAAAACCTTCGCTCCTTTGAAGCAACAAGAAATATCTCTAGACACGGTAAAATGGCGCGCATATTCCCAATTTCTGAACCAGAGACCCGAGTCAATCATCCTGAACAGGCAGGATACTTTTCATCTGCAGGAGGAATGGGCTATTTGGGCATAGAAGGTTATCCAGAGGATTTAAGTGGAAGTGTTTTTATTTGCGATGTTGTTGGCAACCTTATTCACAGAAACATATTAACTTTAAATGGAGGCGCATATACAGCTTTACGTTCACAAAACGAAAAAAAATCCGAATTCTTTGCAAGTAGCGATAACCATTTTCGCCCAATAGCCGTCGAATTAGGCCCTGACGGAGCACTTTACATTGCTGACATGCAACGCTCTGTAATTGAACATCCAGACTACATTCCTAACAAAATAAAGCGCAGTATTAACATAAGAGAAGGAGATAAAAGAGGACGCATTTATCGCATTACTCCAAAATCCAAACTTTCACCTGTGATATCAAATCTCTCACCTATAAAAATTCAAAATATCGAAGAGGAATTTAAAAATCCAAACCAATGGCGGCGACTAACAGCTCAAAGACTGATATTTGAAAATCAAGACAAATCACTCTCGCCAAAGCTAAGAAAATTGATCAGTGATAAAAATGACTTCGCAAGACTTCATGCGTTGTGGTCCTTAAATGGACTGGAAGTTATCGAACCAGAAGATATACTTATGGGATTATATGACAAAAATCCCAAAATACGCGAAAACGTAATTAGGATTGCAGAAGAAAGCGGGTTTATTAGAGATCCATTAATTCAGAAAAAACTGATTGATCTGGCGGACGATACAGATCCAACTGTCAGATTTCAAGTAGCCCTTACTCTAGGAAAAATAGAAGCGACACCTTCCACCCATAGAGCACTGCAAAGTATATATTTAAGCGATCATAAGGATATGTGGTCACGTAAGGCTGTTTTTTGTTCACTAAAGGAGAATGAGGTTGAATTCACCCGCAGTATGGTTGACAGAATCCCCCCCTCTTACCTAGACGAACTATTTGAAATTTCAGCAAGTCGATTAAAGAATGAGACTGATCTGAAAATATTAATTGGCATAACCCTGAATACAAATTGGAAAAACGATGAAAAAGTTAAATTACTAAGTGCGCTTCGCTCAGGCATTTCAAGGTCAAAAAATATTGAAAGCCTTAAATCAATAAATATTCGCTCTTTAACTGAAGGCATACCTGCTCTAAATCTTGAAGAAAAGATGGAACTCCACCAATTATCC
>DPLM01000132.1:0-4859 GCA_003541985.1 Deltaproteobacteria bacterium
GTTTACAGTATGCTGGCAAAGTTGGATGAGGAAACAGAAGACCCCCAGAAACGCTTAGAATTTTTGCAGACCGGATTTGATGAAGCACTTTCATGCCTTCAGCAGGCATGTATTTTTGAATCGGTGCAGAGAAACTGAAAAAGGAAAGCAGCTTTTGGCTTTCCCTTCGGATCTTCGCAGACAACTTGTAAATACTCATTATAAACTAAATTTTATTAGTTTAAAATCCTAATTTTTGGCTCTTTATTGGAGAATCAGGATGTACCTTAAGCACCTGACCTGGCGCGAGACCGAACAATACCTGCAGCAAAAACAAATCATCATCATGCCGATTGGTTCGCACGAGCAGCACGGTCCTAATGGCATGATCGGCACCGACATCATCTGTCCGGTAAGGGTTGCTGAAGACCTCTCTCAGAAGACTGGAATACTGATTGGCCCCTCAATCGAAGTCGGTATGGCTCAGCATCATCTAGGCTTTGCTGGCTCCATCACTGTACGCCCTACTACGCTGATTTCGATCATTGGAGATTATGTGAAAAGTCTGGCAAAACACGGCTTTACACACTTCTTATTTTTAAATGGACACGGAGGCAATATCGCCACCGTCAAGGCTGCCTTCGCAGAAATTCATGCAGAAGCTAGCCTCGGACAAGTCCCCGTTCAACAACCGGAGTTGGAACTGGTGCTTCATAACTGGTACCAGGGACGACGAGTGACTGAGATGAGCAATCGCTACTTCCCTGGGATCGAGGGTAGTCACGCAACGCCCTCAGAAATTTCGCTGACCTTCCATGCCTATCCTGAACATACCAAGCCAGCGGTGCCAATGGAACCCCGGGTGGCCCGTGGGGGCTCCTTCGGTAGCGCAGTAGACTATCGACGCAAGTTCCCAGATGGCAGAATTGGCTCTGATCCCTCTGGAGCGACCGCGAAGATTGGTGCTGAATTGTGTAAGGCTGCAGTCACTGATGCAATGGATGCGATGCGTTATCAGGGATTCCTCTAGGCTTTTTGCTGAGATGTCGATGCCTGAACCATAGAACCTAGTTCAGCTGAGGGTGCGAGTCTCTTCGGTCGCTTTGACTATGATTTCCAGGTCACCTCTAAGGATGCACCGATCGTGGTCCTGACCTTACCCAATGTTTATGACAAGGCTCACCTGCTGCACATGATTGAAACTCCAGCACGTCAGGACTATTTGGAAGAAGAGGTAGAAGCTAATGATCTGAAAGGAGTACTGTTTTGTTCGGATGCCTTGTGCAAGCAAGCTGTTTTATAAGAAATCGTTGAAGCGGATTTGTGATGAGCAGGAAGATCTGGTTGCCTGTTTAAAGCAGCAATACGAAGCCTTGTATCAGGCAGCTTCATTCATTGTTGCCTATCGAGCTACAGCTTAGTTCTTTTATTCCAAATTTCTTGGTAGTTACTGGGATTGAGATACCTCGCAGACTGGTGCAGCTAAATCTTTGGGCCTGGCCACTCTGTAAACTTAATAAGACAAGCTACGGGACACGGTTGTTGCGAGGGCTCTTAACAAAACTGATCATAACTGGATAACCAACCTGGCTCAGCAACTGTTTGCATAGTACTGTTAGGGCTGGAGCCCCCGTCAGGTTCGTGATCTCAGCATGCTCTTGGCCATTCAGCTGAACGTATTTGGAGGAAAAAACCCACAAAAAGCTGATGTTGAATCTTTGCTCTGTGAAAACTTCGAAACAGCGATGGTGCAACAAACTCAGTTTAGCCAATGCTTCATGGAACCGGAAAAGAAATTGCGAAAGGTGTTGTTGTAGTGACGTTTTGGTTGCTTGAAATAAAATTGGGTTGATTTCGCTACGAATTATTAGTGGCAATTCTTAACTGATCCCAAAATAGACAACCTGTTTTTCATCTGCTAATCTGGATTCCATACTTTTAATATGCATTGCTTCAGGAGATAACAGCACAATGTCCGGAGTTAATCCCTATATCCAACAACCCGATTTCATCCTGCCGCAGAAGCCCTATAAGATCACTTTCTTACCAGCCAATATAACGGTTGAGGTGCAGCCAGAGCTGCTGCCCCATTCTCAGGATGGGCTCCCTGGTTCTCTTCTAGCCGGTGCACTGGAAGCCGGTCTTGACATTGATCACTCCTGTGGAGGGGTCTGTGCCTGTTCGACCTGTCACATCTTGGTTCGTTCTGGAATGGAAAGCTGCAATGAAGCTACCGAGGATGAGGAAGATATGCTGGACATGGCCCCTGGACTACAGCAGAACTCTCGACTGGCCTGTCAGTGTGTGCCGGATGGGACGAGTGATGTGGTCGTTGAAATTCCGGATTGGAACCGTAACCTGGTGAGTGAAGATCACTGAAAGGACGATATGATTGCGCTGACTGAAAATGCGGCAAAGGAGATCCGCAAGATTATGCAGGAGCAGCAGTTGGAAGAGAATGTTTTCATCCGAGTGGGGGTCAAGGGTGGTGGTTGCTCTGGATTCACCTACACCTTTGATTTTGATGCTCGCAAGACTCGCTTTGACCTAGATTTTGAATCACAAGGGATGCAAATCCTTGTGGATAAGAAGAGTTACCTCTACATCAAGGACACGGAAATTGATTGGAGCTACAGATTGATGGATCGCGGATTGCGCTTCAACAACCCTTCTGCAAAGTCTTCCTGTGGCTGCAAAACTTCCTTCCAGTTTGAAGCACCTATTCAGGAAAACGTCTTTCAACCCACTTGGTAAAAACGATGAGCACCGAACTTTGTGAACAAATCAAACAAGCTGTCCAGAAAGCTCTGCCAGACGCTGATGTGGCAGTCACTGGCGGCAGTGGTCACTTCTCTCTGGAAGTCATTTCTTCGGCCTTTGAGGGCAAGGGCCTACTAGCTAAGCAACGGCTGGTCTATGGTGCTTTGACTGACTTAATGGCTGGAGAACGTGCACCAGTTCATGCCATCGACTCATTGAAGACTCTCGTGCCGGAATGAAATTCAGCTTTACCTGGCTGGAACTCCTCCTGGTGACTTCGGTCGCTGCCATCTTTCTGGCACTTGCCCAGATACTGCTTCTGCACTCCTTCCCTCTACTCACCAATCAAGACACCACTTCCACCAATCAACGCCAACTGGATTGCTTTCTATTGATGCTCAAGACTGGGTCAATCCAGGCTGGATATACTCTGGGAGATGATGCTGAACCAATACAGGTCTCTTCAGATGCAGTAGTCCTACTGGCAGATCTCAACCGTGATGGAGATCTGAATGATACCTGAGAGCGCATCTCCTCCCGTTTGCGTGCCGCCGACAAGAAACTCCAAAGTCACTCTGGAAGTGGGAGGTGTCAAACCCTGGTTGAAGAGGTGGGGGCAGCCTCTTTTGCAATTGGTCCCGGTCGTGCTTCTGATGTCACCGCCTCAGCACCGCGTTGTAGTAGGCATTCGCTTGGATCTGGATGTAGAAGATCTCTCCCACACCCTCGGTCTGATTTTTCACTGAGTAAGTTATGTCTACACTGCGTCTGCAACTCCATTATCCCGACATGTCGGTTCCTCAGCGGGCTCATCCCAAGGATGTGGGGCTTGATCTAACAGCAATGGCGCTAGAGCCGCACAATGAGAGACTCTTTTTCGTAGATACGGGTATCTCGGTCGAACCTCCGGAAGGATACTATGTGGAGGTGGTTGCTCGTTCCAGTTTGTCAAAGACGGATTTCATCCTGGCCAATTCAGTTGGCATCATTGATCCAGACTACCGAGGTCGAATTCGGCTGGTACTAAGATACTTGGGAGAAGGATCTGGGGTAGACGCTGCAGCGGAGCTGATTGGGCGTCGAGTGGCTCAGCTGATCCTACGGTGTCGAGAGGAAGCAAATGTAGAAGTTGTCAGCAAGTTGGGAGAAACCGGCCGAGGTTCAGGAGGCTTTGGTAGCAGTGGAAGCTGAAGCTGCGCCCGCAAAACGATGTGATGGTTCTAAAGACCTTGAAGGTGCGGGCTCAGTTGTAAAATTTGTTGATCTTACAGGAGTTCCCGATACCATTTTGGGAAAAGTCTGCCCAAACCTTGACGAGCTTGGATTCATTGCAGGAATATATCATCAGAATCACTTCGGCTAGTTTAGAAAGCCGATTCCCTAGAGCAGCTAGCTCATTGGCTGGCATAACACTTTTGTCAATTTGCTTTCACATTGGGTGAAGAAGAAAAAGGCGGACCTGCTCCCTGGCCAATACTGCCAGCCTCCTCCTTGTTTGAACTGAGTTTCATGAAAGACCGAGAAGAGAGTGCCTTGGTTCAGGCAAAAAAAGAACTGCAGCAATTTTGGCGAGATACCGGTTTGATTTGTGATGAGCGCTTGCTGAAGGCGTTCCACCGGTTGTCTCGAGAAGAGTTTGTGAGCCCAATTCACCGGGAAAATGCCTACATGGACTATCCGCTACCGATTGGCTCTAACCAGACCATCTCCCAACCCACTACTGTGATGACGATGCTTCGTTTGCTGGAGGTTGCTCCTCAACACCGAGTGCTCGAAGTCGGTGCTGGTAGCGGTTACAACGCTGCCCTGCTTGGTTTGCTTGCCAAGCAGGTGGTCTCACTGGAATGCCGGAGGGAGTTGGTTGAAATGGCTTCTCAGAATATACGTCGAGTGGGCATTCAAAATGTGGAAATCCGCTACAGTGATGGGAAGATTGGCGTTCCTGAGTTGGCACCATTTGAGCGGATCATTGTCACCGCGGCGGCGGCTCACTTTCCCAACGATCTCTGGGAGCAATTGGCTGAAGGAGGTATTCTCGTGGCTCCGGTAGGAGATCCCTATTCCTGCGTAATGACTAGGGCGGAGAAGAGTGATGGGAAACGACATGTCACCCGCCACGG
>DPLM01000132.1:5170-7381 GCA_003541985.1 Deltaproteobacteria bacterium
AGAGTGATGGGAAACGATACGTCACCCGCCACGGTTCCTACGCCTTTGTGCCTTTGGTGTAAGAGAGATGATTTATGGCTTTTTGGGAAATTTGGCTACAGGCGCTGATCCTTATCATGATTTTGGGCACCTTCCTCTGGGGAGTCAGTGTCCGGATAAAAAACGCCAGTATTGTTGACATCTTCTGGGGGCCAGGCTTTGTGGTCTGCACTTGGTGGTACGCTTGGCAGTGTGAATTTGATTCGTGGCGTTCCACGCTGCTACTTGGACTGGTGACGGTTTGGGGACTACGACTTGCCCTGCACATTGGCTGGCGTAACCACGGCAAGGGAGAGGATTATCGCTATCAGCAATTTCGTCAGAATTTTGGAACAGAGCGCTACTGGTGGTTAAGTTATTTTCAGGTGTTTTTACTACAGGGCGGATTGCTTTGGTTCATCTCGGCTCCCTTGCTGGCAGTCCCATATGCCGCTACAGAAGAAAATCCTTTCGGATTGTTTGATGCGCTGGCACTCTTTTGCTGGGGAGTTGGCTTTGCTTTTGAGGCTGGAGGTGACTGGCAGTTGGCACAATTTAAGGCTAATCCTGCCAACAAAGGCAAGGTGCTAGATCAGGGATTTTGGAAGTACACGCGTCATCCGAATTACTTTGGGGATGCTGCGGTCTGGTGGGGCTATGGATTGTTCAGTGTGGCCAGTGGGAGTTACTGGCCAATGATTGGTCCTTTGTTGATGACTGGACTGATTATTCAGGTTTCAGGAGTACGACTTCTAGAACGTACGCTGGTTGACGCCAAGCCGGAGTACCAAGATTATATTGAGCGAACCAGTGCTTTCATTCCCTGGCCACCCAAGGCCTCCGCTTCATCAAGAACGACTTCCTAGTAGGAAAGCTAACCAGCGATTGCTCGGCTGAGACTTGTGCAGACTTGGCAAGTACGCAGAGTAACGCCAGTTGCTTACCCCCAGCAATAGACTGAAAAGTCCCATCAGCGCAATCTGTGCGTAGGCCCACTTGGAGAAGCCAAAAGATAGCAGGAGGTCATAAGTCCCGTGGAGCACAGCAGCGATCAGCCAACCTCCCAACAATAAGCGAGTGACGGCTGCGGCATCTGCTCCCTGAAGTTGATTGAGGCGAGCCTTGGCAACAAAGTAACCCAGAGGCACACTCATGAAAGCGTGAGCTGGAAGAGTGATCACAGCCCGAGTGGCGACAACGCCTACTCCATACTGCTGAAGATAGAAGCCATTTTCTAACGTCGCAAAACCTAGCGCGACTACAGCACCGTGCAGGATACCGTCAAAGGGCTCACGCAGATGCCTGGTAGGAAAGCTGAGCAATAACAGTACAAGTAGCTTGGCAGTCTCCTCGTTGAACCCCACTAGCATCCAGAAACCAGCCTTGTAGAGCGGCCAGTCTTGGTCCATCCAAGTGAAGGTTTCCTGGGCTCCGGGCCAAAAAAGTGTGTACTTTTCAACACTGTGGTTGAGCAACAGGGCAATCAGTCCACAGAGCATTCCACCGACAAATAGCGCTGCCAATCGTCTCAGACTGGCCCGCTGGTAACGGTGTAAACGATAGAATAACCATCCCCACATCAATCCTGGGGCAATCAGCAATCCAGCTATTGAAAGCATGATTTGTCTCCAAGGGTTTGCGATTAATTGGGAATCGTGGCATGTTTTTTCATTTTTTTCATCTTTCTATATACGACCTGTTCCCAGATTCTTGAGTATCGCATGAACCGCATACCAATGTTGCGCCAGGAAGAGCATACGGAACTGTACCTGTTCGCCGAGGCGATCAAAGCTCGTCGCTACTTCCGCAAGATTCCGATGAACCTGCTGCTGGAAATGCTGCGCCTGTCACAGCTCGTGATGTTGACTCAGGATGAGCAGTTGGTGCATGAGGGCGATAAGAATCCTCCCGAAATGTACATCCTGCTCCACGGCTCACTAATGGTGACCTCGCAAGGAGAGTTCATTTCTCGCTTGGAGTCACCTGGAGATGTAGTTGGAGAGCAGGCAATTCTCTCGCCAGAAGCTCGCACCATGACCGTCACTGCCGAGGTCGATTCCCGTGTGCTTGCGTTTCCAAATGAGGTGTTTCGTGTAGCCGAAGAGATGAGTCACATTCCGGCAATTTACCTCAGCTTTGCTAGTATTCTCGCGGAAAAACTGAGGATTACGGAAGCCCAAGCCAAATTGCGAC
>DPLM01000309.1:0-862 GCA_003541985.1 Deltaproteobacteria bacterium
AGGCTTTACAAGTAACATGCTTCCTGGTCTAGCGAGTGTTGAACCTCAGACAGCGATCGGCATCGTTGAGGCAATGGAAGGAGAGATGAGACAGCAAATGACAGGTCGATTAATTGAGGGGCTTGCTGACTATGATATCAATTTTGCTACTGACTATGTGATAGAAATGGCAGAAAGTGGAGATCCTAATATTGCCCAGCATATGAAAAGATTAGCCAAAGAAGTGATGGAGACTACAGGTTTAGAGGGTGGATTGGAATGGGTGGAGAATCTGGAAGAAGGGGCTTTGCAAGCGACTGCGTTAAGGAGTGTTGCCAACGAATATGCAAACGAAAGACCAGAGGAGGCTGCAAAATGGTCCGAGCAATTCATCGGTAATGATCAGAATGCCAGAATTTTCGGAGAGATCGTCAGAGAGTGGGGTGACAAAGAGGCCGCCGCTGCTTGGGTTGACTCTCTTGAGCCTGGTCAGGGGCAAAAAGATGCCATCAGCGCTGTTTACGGGTTCAAAGGTTCTAGAACCCCTGAAAAGGCTCTCCAAGAAATTCAAGCGATGCCTCAATCGGACAACAAGGACTTTGCACTGAATGGTTTTATAAGTGGTTTAGCAGGTCAGGATGGGGAGGCGGCAGTGGCATGGGCAGAAGAAATTACCAGGCCAGGTATGAGAACGGCGGCGATGGTTCGTGCGGCAAAACAATATTTTAAGCAAGACAGTTCAGCTACTCAAGAATGGTTTGTCTCAAGTGGATTACCTATAGAAGCTTGGTATCAGATTAGTGGGACCAAGCCAAAAATAGATTAATTGATCCGTCTTAAATTTTGGATTGTACTTTAATTATTAACCTTGATTCATTTGCTT
>DPLM01000309.1:1262-1511 GCA_003541985.1 Deltaproteobacteria bacterium
CATGCAATGAATCAAAAGATTAATACTTAGAAATATGGATCAAGTAAAACAATTGTTCGAAAAGAGTAACGTTCCCGCTGCAAAATTATGGGGAGCTAATTTTAAGAGCGGAGAGGAATGGAAGTTATCATTTAATTATTCTGAAAATGATGATGACATTTTCAGAATTGCCTCAATGACAAAGTTGCTCACAACGATAGGTTCATTGCAATTAGTTGAAAAAGGAAAACTGGAAATGGATCAGCCTCT
>DPLM01000309.1:1909-2761 GCA_003541985.1 Deltaproteobacteria bacterium
GAGTCCTAAATCACAGGTAACTTTGACGCATCTTCTAACACATACTTCCGGTTTCGCGTATCCATTCACTAGTGAAAAGCTTGACTCTTATCTTGAACGACCACGCGGTCCTGCCAATCCTCGCGAATTTTTGACATGGCCTAAGGTCTTTGATTCAGGTGAAAATTTCTGCTATGGGGTAGGTATTGATTGGGTGGGAAAATTGATAGAAAATATTTCTGGAAAGAGTTTGGAGGATTATTTTCGTGAAAACATCACAGGGCTCTTAGGAATGGATTCGACCTGGTTCAACCCTCCGTCTGAAATTCATGCAAACATCGTGGATTATCATGTTCGGGCTGGTGATGGCTTTGAAATTGCAGGTCCGAGAATTCCTGAGCCAACTGACTTTTATGGTGGGGGTGGAGGACTGATGAGTTCAGCCAAGGATTATATGAAACTTTTGAAGTGTCTTTATTATGGAGGGCAACTAGAAGGGGTGCGAATTTTGAAAGAGGACACTGTTGGCACAATGTTTCAGGACCATCTTTCTGAAGAAATTTATATTGGAATGACAGAGGCTCCAGAAGAGCATAGCTGGTCAAATAATGGTGAATTCTGTGAGAGTATGGCAGGAGACCGTTGGGGGCTTGGTTGGGCCCTTGACTCTGAAGATGAACAAGGATGCCGTTCACAAGGTACCGCTTATTGGGCAGGAATATTTAATTCTTTTTTTACTCTCGATAGAAAAAAAGGAATAGCTGTTCTGTATTTTAGCCAATTCTTGCCCTTTGATGATAATGAAGCATATAAAATTTACAGGACTTTTGAGGCCGAGGTTTATAAAGAATCGATAGCCGATTAGGATTTTGA
>DPLM01000204.1 GCA_003541985.1 Deltaproteobacteria bacterium
AGCGATATGAATGAACTTTGGGTTTGGCATCGCCTTGAGGTATTCCTCAAACTGTAAAATTGCTTGGCCCCATTCTCGTCTAGCAATCTGATTCAGTGCTTGCCAGAAAGAGGATTCCTGAGCTTCGTAGGATGAAGGGAAGTCTCTTCGTAGAAGTTCATAGCTGTTGTTAGCCTCTTGGCTGAAGCGCATCTGCTGGTAACTTCGACCAATGCGGAACTGGGCATGCGGAATCAAGTCTTTCACAATTTCTGTTGAATTCGACACCCTGATCGCAGTTGTATAGTCATCAATCGCTTGATGATAGTTTCTTCCTCGTCGCCTTTCCAATTGGGTGTATTTTGTGTCAGCAATCCTAAACAAAGACTGAATAGCTAGTGGGTTCCACTCGTCTTCAAATTCACCAACACCATTTTTCCCCGCTGCATACGCCTTCTGAAATTGCTCAATCGCCAAGTCGTATTCACTTTTTCGGAAATGATTCTCACCTTGTTGATATGCCACTCTTATCTCTGCATTACGAACACGTTTTTCCCGATCTAATTTGGCAACTTCATCAGGCGTCAATGAAGCATCCTCCTCCTCAATAGCAATGTCTTGAAAAACAGGCTGACCATAGATTCGAATCACCCAACGCGCAGGATCTGAGAACTCATCTTTTTCAAGCCTGAAATCTGTAGCAATCTGCCCCAAAGTGACAAATACTTGATTAGGATCAGTGGTCAATTCATCAACTCTTACACGACCATCTTCATAGGGTGTCAGGGTAAACGCGTCTCCCGGGGCTGTATCCGCGAACCGTAACCGAACCGTTCGGTCCTGAGGGTTTTCCAAAACAAACAGGCGAGGTGGACTAGTAAACGAGAAAGTCAGAGTTGTGAAATCAGGATTACTGTCGTCGTATTCCAAAGCTTCCAAGGCAATAGTAGCTGGCTCTGGTTCTGGCGGAAGTGTAACAGGAGGTAGTTGGATTAGTGGACGGAATCGGAAGACCAGTTGTCCGGGGTTACTGCCTGGTACCATGTCAAAAATTAAATTATCCTTACGAAGTTTGAATTGAGCCCAAGTATCGGGCTCCATATCCAAAAACCTTATTCCTTCAACTTGAGGATCATTAAACAATCGATCACGACGTCCATCCGCAAATGCCGCCTTGGTGTTGCGAAACTTGACAACCAAGGTACGAGCTTTGAGATTTTCGTTGAGCTCATAGATCGGCTTGCCACTGGTTTGCAGAGTGATACTAACTTGTTCACCTTTGCGCAGTAGTTCCACCCCAGAGATACTCATTGGTTCTTCCTGAGCGCTCACGCTCATTGAGAAAAGTATCTGAATCCCAGTGATCAACCAACAGATGGTTTGGTATTTGGCCTTCATCGGCTCATATTATATCTAATACTCAGAAAATTTGATGCAGAGGCCATTGGTCAAGAATTTCTGGATATATCCAATGTACTATTAGTCCGCCCAGGCACAAAAATGGCGCGAAAGGCACAGGGGTTTCTCGCCAATTCTGGCCATTCTTCAGCAGCCATAAACCCCCAAATAGCGTTCCACTGATCGCTGCAGCAAAGACGACAAAAACCAGTCCATCAGGGCCAGTCCAGGTTCCAATCAATGCCATGACCGCAGGATCTCCATCTCCAAGTCCCGCTCTACCACGGAGAGCCTCATACAGCACCCCTAGCAAGTACAGTCCACCAGCTCCGAGTAAAGCACCAAAAACTGCCTCACGGACTGAGCCAAGGTCATTCAACAACAAAATCGTGAATTGTAGGGCCAATGTCAGGGTGACAATGCGGTAATCAATCCACATCGTATGCCAGTCAATTGTAGCGATGAGCAGCAAAGACCAGAGAAGTAGCAATTCCTGACAAAGTTGCCAAGGCTCTTGTGGTCTATCAGGCCAAAATCCTAACCAAATTCCGAGTGGGAAACCCACAGCTAGCCATGGGGAGCGAGCACCACATTTCAGACATCTTCCTCTGTTTTTAAGGGCATCTAAAAGGAGTGACTTACGCCAGCCTGTCTGCATTTCGAGACAGGAAGAACAACGCTGAATTAACTGTGAGATTGCAGCCTCTTTAAGTATTTGGCACCACCATCGCTCAGCCAGCCAACCGAGGCTCAAGGCCCCGATAGTCCAGAACAACAACAACAAGGTCATTTCCCCGGCAGAATTTGACCGGTATCTGCATCAATCTCTAAGAGTTTGACAGCACCTGACTTTGGAATTTCAAAATCAGAACCCGAGATTCTTAAACCAAGAGAGAGGTCGACCATCACTGCAAAATATAAAAGACCCTTCTGGTACAGTCGATCTGGGGCGAGCAACTGAACTTCGACCTCTGCCTTCACATCTTCACCCAAGTTCACTTCTTTGGAAACGCGGACTCCTTCGCCATCTGTCAAAATGCGAAGTAATAATCCAGCACCATTGGCTTTAACTGCTCGGGTACAAGCCCGAATTCGAGGTCGTTGCTTTTGTGAACTGCGTCTACTTACGAGTTCTCTTGGCTCAGCCTGTAGCTGTAGTTGTTGAGTCAAATTTCTTATTTGGTCTGAGAAAGTGTCACTCTGTTCCACACCATGGACTGTCTCGCCCAGTTCAAGAAGTGACTTTCCTCGATAGTATTGACCAGGTAACTTCCCTGAGGAAAGAGAGATATATCCTTGCTCCTTCGACACTTGCAAATGAAAAGCGGTTTCCACAAATTTTAATTCAAAATGGGGAGTTTCAGTCAATACATGATCCTTCTTGCCGAAAAAATTGCTCAAGAGTGCTCCAAATCACAGTAATAATTTTCTTCGAAAAATACACCCTTCAGCACCTTGCTCAGAAGCTTCTTGAATTTGAAATTCTGTGTTTTCAGATAGCCGAATCTCTGAATTATTAAGAAAAAGAATCGTTGCTTTAAACTCGATTCCTGTTTGGACTGGATCTCTTTCGTAAAGTGATATCCCTTCACGTCCCTAAGTGATTCGCATACTTTTTTATCAACCCTAGCCTCCCTCATAATTCCTAGGAACCCATCGTTGTCGCCTGACAAAATCCAAGTAGGCTGGAAGCAAAATCTCTGAATCTAGAAGACCCTTACGGTATTCAAGTTGGGGGAAAATATGATATCGCCAATAGACACAGTTTCTTCCCGCCTCACGCATCTTCATGAAGCTAGGTTCACGAGTACCAGTAAAGAGCATGCCTGGGGCACTTGGGGCAGGTGGAAGATCTTGATCTACGCCTGGCCATTGTATTTCTGCTTGCAAGGCAGCAACTCGATTGCTGCCTTTTACCTTCTGAATTCTATCCCATTGACAGTCTGACAATTCTTTTAAAACAGGTTCCCGACGAAGCTTATCCCAATCCTGCGCTTTAACCCAGTCTAAATACTGTTGCCAAGTCTTCTTTTCATATTCTTCAGGAATGTAGGGGTGTCCGTTCAGAACCGCCATTGACCGAAGACGATGGGGTTCCCGAGCTGAGAGCAAATACCCCACACGTGCACCTTCACCGATGCCAAGAAAGTGAACGTTGTCCAATTCAAGTGCGGTCAGTAAACAACACAGATCCTGTATCCGTGCTTCTGGCAAATAATCTGAGATATCGTCTGAGTCATCACTTCTTCCCTGTCCAAGAGGATCCATTCTCAAAACACGATACTCCTGTTGCAACACATCCAGATACCCTGCTTCTTCCCAAGATTTCAGATCCATCCACAGGGAAGGATACAATAAAAGGTATGGTCCTCGTGAACCATCAAGATCGTAAAAGATTTTTCGTTGCCTCGAGACTACAAACGCCATCGTTAGTTCGATCCTTCCCCAAGCTTTTGCTCCATCTTCTTGGAAAAAGCCTCATCTTCCGTAGAGGCCTGATGACGCCAGCGTCGATGAAACCAGGCCCATTGTGGAGGGTCAATTCGGATCAGTTCCTCAATCCTTTGATTGAGCCAACGAGTAATTCTATATAGATCTTCCTCCAAGACTTTAAAATCTGAATGAAAGCTACCCCAGTCATAAATCTTTACCTCAAATTTACCATCGGGTTGCCGCAATGTGGTAAACCCTAATACTGGAGCCCCGGTTTTAATTGCAATCCTGGCAACACTTGCAGGTGTCTTAGCCAGCATCCCAAAAAATGGGACCCAAATACTTGGGACATTTGTATCCTGATCTATAGCCAGAAACAGAATTCCATTTCGTTTAAAACAGTGAAGAATTTTGCGCAGCGTCTGAGGATCGCCCCTGGGGATCAATTCCAGATTACCCCTCTGCCGATGTTGTCTGATCAATTCATTCAGGCGTTCATCTGGAACGTTAGTTGTCACTAAGGCAGCATAGTGTCCTTTTTCTGCTGCAAAAGGTAGAAGCATCTCCCAGTTCCCCATGTGAAGCCCCACGAAGATCACACCTTTCCCTTTT
>DPLM01000141.1 GCA_003541985.1 Deltaproteobacteria bacterium
CACGTAAGGACATACTTCCTCCTTGAAAACAGGAACTGATCGGAATCTACCTTGTGTATTCCGAATGGTGCGGGAATCATCACCTCCCTGTGTCATTTCCCTTTTAATACATGCCACAAAACGGAATGCTCCCATACCACATTCCCGGAAAACGCTCGGTGGCCCATTTCCGCATTGCTTTGCAACAACTTGGTTCCCATCTCTTGATGGGGACATCGGTTTTGTGGACATCTCTTGGGACACCCACACCTAGGATCGAAATTTTGGTTGACTGAAAAACTCCAAGCCGTGCCCAAAATTTTCAAAAAACTACAGAGCTGAAAATTAATAACTGTAGAAACTTTAGTTAGCTAAATTTTGTTGTAGACTCGGGGTCTTTAATAAAACTTTGGCCCTCTAATTCAGATGTCCACAGAAATTAGATTTCTGCAGGGACAGTCTGTCATTCCCTCACATTGCTTGCCACATAATGGAACTTTCCTATACCATATTCCCAGGAAACGCTCGGTAGCCCATTTCCGCATTGCCTGGAAACAACATGGCTCCCACTTCTCGATAGGGGCATCGGTTTTGTATACTTCTCTGAAAAAGTCTACCCCCGAAATCGAACTTTTGATTGACTGAAAGACCCTAACTGTGCTCAAAGTTTTCAAAAAACTATGGAGCTGAAAATTGATAACTATAGAAACTTTAGTTAGCTAAATTTTGTTGTAGACTCAGGGTCTTTAATAAAACTTTGGCCCTCTAATTCAGATACCCATAAAACCTGAATTCTTTCAGGAACAATCTGCCGAATCATAACCTATCAGCAATTCAAACTGTCAAAGAACAAACAACCCAGTCCCTATAAAATCATGAGGATGGGTTCATGCGAAACCGCTCTTATACAGAACGGTTTCTGAAAACCCAACCAGTTAAAGAACTAGCTTTTACTGGAGAAGCCGTAGGACAGACTGTGCTCGCGAATTAGCCTGAGCTAGCATCGCTGTGGCTGAATCAGTCATGATTTGGTTGCGTGTGAAGGTCGTCATCTCTTCTGCCATATCCGCATCACGAATTACAGACTCAGAGCTCATCACGTTCTCATGAGCAATGCGCAAATAGTTGAGATTGCTCTCCAGATTGTTTTTCTGGAAAGCGCCAATCTCGCCTCTTGTTGAAGATACCTCTTCCAAAGCTCGATCCAAAACTCGCATTGAATCCTGAGCCTTGGTTGGGCCAGTCACGTCGATATTTGCCAAGGATTGAAAACCACTCTCATTATCCACACCAGTTCCCAGACTATCTGTACGCATATTTCGTAAGGCCAAGGAGGTAGTCTGCTCTGCGTTAGAACCAATTTGGAAGACCAATGAGTTCTGTGACAAAGTTACGGTTCCAGCCTGCACTTTCCCGAGATTGCCCAACCTTGCTTCTGACAGCTGAATGGGAGGAGTCATTGCTGGGGGGACATCAGGTGGCGGCAATACACCCGGCAAAGCCAAGCCAGTGTAGCGGATAGAGAGTCCATCTGTATTTTCATTACCCTTATTGCCAACCAGAATCTGGCCCTTGCCCGTTGCTTCCTCGCCGTTGAGTTCACCGGCGACATCCAAGCCGTTTGCAATTGTATCGTATACATTGCTACGGCTAGAGATCAAACCTGGGGTAGAACTCGCAACTTTGAAAGAATGTTCACTACCAAAATCTTTGTGTCGCAGACTGATCAACTGAGGAGAGTTTGCACTAGACTCTTTCTCGACGGAGCGAATCAGATCAATGTTGAGACCAGCATCTTTGATAGCAGCGTTCAGGGCGTTGAGATTATTTTCTACAGTTTCTCCCTTGATAGAGTAGAAGTTCACCGTTTTGGAGCCTTCAGTAATTGTTATCTGTTCTCCTCGGTCAATGATGTCATTGGTGAGTTCTACAACACCTGTGACTTGCGAACGGCGAGCTGCCTGGGTCAGTTTTACGTCATAGCCAGTAGCTCCAGAACTTTTAGTTTCTTGGGTAGCTCCTACAAACTCTAAGTTGGTTCCAGAGACAACGCCAGTAGCACCTTTACTGCCATCTAAAAGAGTCTTAGATCCAAATTGAGTGTTTCGAGCGATGCGGTTGACTGTTGACAAAATATTATCAATTTCCTGTTGATCAGCGCGTAGCATGAACTCGTCGTTCACAGCTTCGTTAGCAGCGTGTACAGCCAACTGTCGCGCATTGATCAGCGCAGAACTAACTTCATCTAATGCTGCTTCTGCAGTTTGAACCAGTGAAATACCAGCTTCAGAGTTATCCATCGCTTGTTTCAAACCAGCTGTCTGAGCTCGCAGGCGCTCACTGATAACAAGGGAAGCAGGGCCGTCAGCACCCCGATTGATCTTTAGACCAGAAGATAGGCGTTCCATGGATTTGGCTTGGGCCGTATTATTAAGGGTCAAGTTCCTGTGAGTGTTGATAGCAGGAACATTAGTATTGACTCGCAATGACATACTTCATCCTTGAATTATGGTTTATGAACTGAACAAGCCTCATTTGCTCATATGAGGCTTGTCTTACCAACCAGACACGTCCCTGTGTCCATCTGGTAAAACACTTCCGATGAATCTCTGCTGAACGGCTGAGAATCACTAAGGAAGATGATTTAGTTCTATCTTCCTGAAGAACTTTATTGAATCCTCTTTGAAGGTGGATTCATTCTAAACCACTCTTGCTCAGAACAGTTTCTGAAGAACCCTGCCTAAAAATCGCTTCTACTGAAGGAGTCGCAGAACAGACTGTGCTCGTGAATTAGCCTGAGCCAGCATTGCTGTGGCCGAATCGGTCATGATCTGGTTGCGTGTAAAGCCTGTCATCTCTTCAGCCATATCCGCATCCCGAATGACTGATTCAGAGCTCATCACATTCTCGTGAGCGATACGCAGATAGTTTAGGTTGCTCTCTAGGTTGTTCTTCTGGAAGGCTCCAATCTCACCGCGTGTCGAGGAAACTTCTTCAAGAGCGCGATCTAAAACTCGCATAGCATCCTGAGCCTTAATCGGACCAGTTACATCAATTTCTGCTAAGGAGCGGAAGCCGCTTTCTGTTTCTACCCCAGTACCTAAGCTGTTGGTACGCATGTTGCGCAGAGCCAGCGAAGTTGTTTGCTCTGCGTTTGAGCCAATCTGGAATACTAGCGCGTTTTGCGATAGCGAAACTGTTCCAGCTTTTACGGGGCTAAGGTTACCCATTGCAGCTTGGCTGGTCTGATTCAGAGCTGTTTCAGGCTGTGGCAAATCGGGAGGGTTCGGTTGACTTGGCAGAGCTTCACCGGTGTAGCGAATGGCAAGGCCATCAGTATTTGAGTTTCC
>DPLM01000212.1:0-2053 GCA_003541985.1 Deltaproteobacteria bacterium
TGGCTCAGCTGGTATGGCAGGTTGGAGGAAAACTAGATGTCTACTGGGGGCGAGAGTGCCTCGGAGTCGAGTGGTATCCGAGTATGGGGGATCTTATTAAAGGACTCGAGAAAAATTTATTTGCTGGTGCGCAATATCAATATTGGCGAGCTTTGATTGGAATAATTGGGATCTTGTTTATTGCAGTTGCTCCATGGCTTTCTATTTTTTCTAGCAATTGGTTGTTAGGTCTCGCTGCTGTTGGGGCTTTTTCAGGATATTGGCTGTCTTGGATTCCCGGAAATAAGGCTCAAGGGATTGGGTGGATTGAGAGGATTATCAGCCCATCACTCCTCTTGGTGATAGCTTGGGCTTTAGCCAGATCTACTTACATAACCTGGCGACAGGGTGGTATAAAATGGCGAGAGACTTTCTATTCCGTAGCAGCCTTGAGACGCGGACAGAGATTAAAATTCTAGATCCCGCCAGTTAATTGCTCTTTTAAGGTTGGGAGAAGAGCTTTCATTGCCTCGTAACCGGCCTGAATGGCAACCTCTCTTTCTGCAAAGCTAAGAAAATCTTTTGGCTCGAAATCTGGCCGTAGTAACCAGTCCGCTTCTTCCAACTCACTTTTGTTACCGCTACACATTTGCAGTCGAAAAGCCTGTGTAGTCGTCCAAAATGCATTCTCACTGACAGGATAACCTCTTCCACAAAAGGTATCGATAGCAAGCACATGACTGGCTCCAAGTGCCCTGGCAAATCGGACAGGTACTACAGAGAGCACCCCACCATCCACCCAGATTTCTTGACCAACTTTCACTGGAATAAAAGTTCCTGGAATGCTTGATGACGCTTGCACCGCTTCTCCTGCTTTTCCTTCAACAACTAGAAGTAACTGACTGCCCACCAGTTCTGTAACAGCAACTCCTACCTTTTTTGGAAGTTCACTTAATAGTTTGTTTCCCAAGATCTGATTGATCCAGGAAGCTAGTTTTCTGCCTTGCATCAAGCCGTTCAAACTAATCACTGGATCAGCAACATCCCACCGCTCAAGCTTGATCATCTCCTCATGTATTTGCTGAAGAGGAAGCGAAGAAGCATAAAAAACTGCAGCGATAGCACCCGCTGAAGTTCCAGTCACAATCTCTGCCTGAATCCCTGCTTCCTCAAGTGCCTGAATCACACCAAGATGGACAAATCCCCTCATCCCCCCACCACCAAAAGCAATTCCTAGTTTTGTCGTTTCATTATCTTGGCGGGGATGAATCTCCCGAAGATCTGCCAAGGTCTTCCCCTGAAGTGAGTCATATCGATTTTCTTGAACACACCCAGTCCAAAACAGAGCAAGAATCAAGAAAAGAGGTAAATTCAGTTTCATGGAATCAATAAAAGCTTGAATATTGGATTTAACAAAACTAACTCAAGCGCGCTTAGCAAGGTAGGAGAAGGGAGAGGAAGTTGGAGTTTTTAAATCAGATTCTTTCTCCAGTTTGATTAGAAAACAAAAAGCATTTGCTAGCTTCAAACTGTACCCCAACAGCTTCATCAATGTTGATTTTGAATTCTTTGGGGCCTCTTAGAGTAAGGCGATCTGGCCCAATATTGATGGTGGTCAAGGTCGATTCACCGGTCAATTCGTGAGCATACACTGTTCCCTGAAGCACTCCTTTTTGAGCAGCACACAAAATCAAATCTTCTGGACGAATCCCTAGTGTGGCGTCCTCAAGGTTTGCTTGGTGGTTGATGGGGATTGAGAAATTTGGATGCTGAAAGTTGTTATCGTAAAGTTTCCCTTTCATTAAATTCATTGGTGGAGATCCAATAAATCCTGCGACAAAGAGATTTTTGGGATCATTGTAGATTTCTTCAGGAGGTCCCAGTTGAGAAATTATTCCATGATCCATCACTGCCACACGATCAGCCAGAGTCATTGCCTCAATTTGATCGTGTGTCACATAAACAGTTGTTATCTTCAGCTCATGCTGCAAATGCTTAAGCTCTGCCCTCATTGTAACTCGGAGTTTAGCATCAAGATTCGAAAGAGGCTCGTCCATCAGAAAAACTGTTGGAG
>DPLM01000212.1:2386-4386 GCA_003541985.1 Deltaproteobacteria bacterium
TTTTTTGTATATTGCTCTGGCTAAGGCAACTCTTTGGCGTTGACCTCCGGAAAGTTCTCTGGGCTTTCGTTCAAGTAAATGATCCAGCTGAACTTTTTCTGCTGCTTGCCGAACTTTTTCTGAATGTAGAGACTTGGAAACTTTCCGGACTTTCAGTGGATAGCGAATATTTTCATAAACGGAAAGATGTGGGTAAAGACCATAATTTTGAAAAACCATTGCTACATCACGATCCTTCGGAAGGTCCTCATTGACTTTACGGTCACCAATAAAAACCTCTCCAAGGGTTGGCTCTTCGAGTCCAGCAATCATTCTCATCGTGGTTGTTTTGCCACATCCAGATGGGCCTAGCAGCACCAAAAATTCCTGATCCTCAATCAATAGGCTCAGATCTTTGACTGCAACAAATTCATTCCAGCGCTTCGTAATACCTTTTAAGGTCACGGATGCCATCAGCGAGCCCTACCTATCTTACTGCACCAAGGGTCATGCCCTGGACAAAATGTTTCTGGATGATCATTGCCAACCCAAACATTGGCAGCATAATTAGAATGCCAGCCGCAGAAATTAGATGCCACAGAACCCCCTCCTCAGCGTGAAAAAGAGACAAGCCCACGGGCATCGTAACCGCCTTGCTATTAGTAATGATCACAGCGAAAAGAAATTCATTCCAAGCTAGAATGAAACAGAAAATTGCTGCCGTTAAGATTCCAGGCAAAGCCATTGGCAAAACAATATTCCAAATCACCTGTAGCCGACTCGAACCATCAACTAGGGCTGCTTCCTCAGTGTCCAAAGGAATGCCATCGATAAAACCTTTGATCATCCAAATAGCAAAGGGGAGGATCAGGGACAAATTGACAAGGACCAAAGCAAGCCTTGTGTCCAGCAAACCCAAATCTCGAAATAGTAGGAAATAAGGAAGAACAATAACTACAGCTGGTACAAACTGGGTCGATAAGATCATCAAGAACATCGTACGCTCAAATCGCAGTCGAAATCTTGAGAAGCTGTAAGCTGCCATTGTTGCCATTGGAATGACAACAATAACGGTTGTCCCAGCAACTAGTGTGGAGTTGAGAAGTTTTTCGTGAAGATTATAAGGGGATCGGAAAATTTCGTCGAAGTTGGTAAGTGTCGGAGTAAAAAGTAGCTTGAGTTGGAAAACATCCACTTGTTGTTTGAAAGCCCCGGAGGCAATCCAATAAATAGGAACAAGAATAACGACCGCTGCGCAAAGAATGAGCGCAAATTGAAAAAGATCAGCAACTTGTTTTCTAACTGAGTTGCCCATCAGCGTTTCAGAAAAACAAGTTTCATGTAAACCCAGGTCAACCCCAGCATTGGAATCACCAAAAGATAAGAGACTGCAGAAGCGTAGCCCATATCATAGTACTTGAAGCCGTGGAAATAGATGTAATGAGCGAGGGTCTGGGTAGCATTACCTGGCCCTCCATTGGTCAACATGTAGACCTGATCGAACATCTTAAGGGAAAAAATACTCTTAAGAATAATCCCGACTGCAAGGACAGGGATCAAAGCTGGCAAAGTAACATCTAAAAATACTCTCCAACTGGAAGCACCATCAATCATCGCTGCTTCTTGTGCGTCCCGCGGAACGTTAGCCAGCCCCCCAATGAATACAAGCGTCAAGTAGGGTGTCCAATGCCAAACGTCACTACCAACGATTGCAATCAGCGCCAGGGTAGGATCTCCAAGCCAATCCACACCTGCCAAGCCAGGCACCAAGGCACCAAAGAAAGCCTGGAACAATCCAAAATCTGGTTGGAACATGAACCGCCATGAAATTCCAATCAGCGCAGGACTCATAGCAAATGGAAGGATAAGCAGTGTCCTCACAGTCAATCGGAACTTACCTCCTCGAGCAAGCAGAAGAGCCAGCCCCAAAGCCAAACCGACTGAAACAATTACTGAAGAGATCATAAAAGTACTTGTGACCTGCACCGAGTTCCAGAGTAGGTCATCTTCTAGTGCTCGTT
>DPLM01000126.1:0-264 GCA_003541985.1 Deltaproteobacteria bacterium
TTCAACCATTGGGGGTAAAGAGAATTTTACCACTGCGACCACCACGTAGGCATGACGAAAAGCCTCCTCTAGCTGGCCCAAATGGTAAGTTGCTTCAACTGGCGTCGAAATTGTTGCTGATGCGATCAGGCTCTCGAGCTTACTGTAGAGCTGCAGCTTCGCTTCTGCAGTCACCCCCCCTAAGGTTTTGGCAGGCCAGAAACCAGTCAGTGTGATTCCTTTGAAAACTACCATGTCCGCAGTCAATTGACACGGATCTCCGCT
>DPLM01000126.1:566-2741 GCA_003541985.1 Deltaproteobacteria bacterium
AGTCAATTGACACGGATCTCCGCTTAGGAGTCAATTGACACGGATCTCCGCTTAGGAGTCCATAACTGACGACAGTTCCTTCCTCACTCAAAATACCTCCAAGGCTGAGAGTCGCTTTTCCCGCAACTGCATCAATCGCCAAGGGAATATTGGCATCTCCTAGCTCAGCCCTGACTTTCTCTGGAAGATCTTCTCCCTCAGCTAACACCAAGTCTGCACCTAATTTGGTCAACTCTTTTTCCAGTCCTTCACGACGCACAATGTTGATGGAGTGAACTCCCTTCGCTTTTGCCAATTGAATCAAGTATCGACCAACCGCTGAATTTCCAGCGTTTTGGACGACCCAATCACCTGGTTTGATATCAACATAGTGATCCAGCATGAATTTAGCGGTAGCTGGGTTGACCTTGAGCATCCCAATTTGAAGTAAGTCTGCTTCAGTTGATACCTTGATCAAAGAGGATGCTGGTACTTGAATCTCTTGCACCCAATTTGCCCTCTCCATTCTCATCACACGATCTCCCACAGCAAAGTCTTGGACACCATCCTCAACAGCCGTGATGGTTCCCACTCCCTCTATGCCAAGCCTGGCAGGTAGGGGGGGTTAGAAGCATATTTCCCCTCCATGATCAAAATTTCTGCAGGGTTAATGGGCGCTGCTTCAATTCGAAGATTAACCTCATCTGCTGAGGGTGAACCTAGTTCTGGTCCATCAACCATTTTGCAGACCTCCCATGGGAGCTCAAAGGATTTCAACTCAACATGATGCATGCCCCTTCCTTAAGCCAGGATACTGAGAACCAATCGAATCCAAGGACCTCGGTTCTCCAAAAAAAGTTAATGGCTATTGGCTGACAAGGCTCTATACCAATCTCATTGCTCTATGCATGATTGGCAAGCCCTGGCTTGAAAAAAAGCAAATTTTACTGCCAAAGAACCTCGATTGGCTGTGAATGAAATCTGTAATTCCTCTTCAAACTTTGATTTTTTTAAGTCACCCCAAAAGCTAGGATTTGATTCTCAAATATATAATCTGGATTTAATATTTAACTGTTAAAAAAATAAAATAATTATTAATATATGTAATTTAAATAAATAAAATCAGTAATTTAAAATTTTTAAATAAAAATCATAAATTTTTTATTGACATTATATATATTATAAGTAATATAATTGTCACATTATGGTTGATGAGATCATTACTGATCAAAAGCCTTGTGAAACAGGATTCAGCGAATCCATCATAAGCAGGACGCTTACTTAAAACATGGAGTTTATTATGTCAGTCAAGCAAACAGCCTCAGTTGAAAATCTTGTCCGCAACATCGAGCGCCAACGCAAGTCCCACCTTCTGAATCATTTCCGTACAAAAGCTAGTCTGGTCTCAAAGTCAGGTACTACAGGTTACCTGAGATTGGACCCAAAATTTGCTAAGCAAAGTTGGTTGCGTCTACCAAGCTGGTTGGGTGGAAGTAGCTTTGGACAGGCTTACAGAGTTCAAGTTAGTCATTCCTATTTAGCGCTTCCAAAGTGCATCCATCCAAATGCATTCTAATGCGTAAGGATGGTACTAACTCAATCTAAATTTGGCGGTAAATGAAGCTTAGAATAAGCTATATTTGCGGAGTTTTTTTGGGCACAACCCGCTTTAGACTGGTGAGATGCGAGGCAGATTAATTGAGCGTTTAACCAGTTACTACCCTGCTAGTCTTATCGGTCCTTTCTAAAGTCGTATTTGGGCAAGGAGGGGTTTAGAAGTGTGGATAAAATTTAGATCAATGACACTTTATGAGCCGAACCGAATTTACACGCCTAGTTTCGAACCTACTGGACATGAATTAGGTGAAATCTGCACATCCAATTACCTCACACCAGTGGAATTGTTTTTTACAAGTGGTCATTAATTTAGGGGATTTAAAAGTTAGTTTGGGCTAACCCAAGACCGTGGAAATTACGGATTCAAGATCACTCCACAAATCTTCAACGTTTTCAATCCCCACCGAAAATCGACATAGCATTATGGGCACTCCTGCTTCACGTTCTGCTTCGTAACGAGATCGACGTTCAATGGGGCTCTCTATTCCCCCCAAACTTGTCGCGTGACTAATGACTTTGAGCGATTGAAGAATTTGGTCTACTCTCTCAGGCGTAGTATCACTTTCGAAGGAAAGCATC